>JAYUBJ010000352.1:0-5513 GCA_043740915.1 Verrucomicrobiota bacterium | reverse complement strand
CAACACCATAAGGCCGATGAGGAGGCAGAGCAAGCGGGAGATGTACGGAATGTTCATGGATTTGGTTTGGTTGAGGAGTGGAACGAAGCGGATTGCGGCGCGTGACGACACCGCGGGCGTGAGGCGACCTGCGCAATGAGAGCGACGAACGGAAGCGGACGGAGTGCTAGACGGCGGAACGGGACGGCGGAACAGGACGGCGGAACAGGACGGCGGAACAGGACGGCGCGATTGAATACCCAACTCTCATGGCTGGAGGAAAGGCAAGCGGAAAACAGCAACGGTGTCAACTTAATTCTGGAAAAATGTTTCCAAAATCCCTCCGCCCCCATCCGGTAAGCGCTTGGAACCAATCCAGCTGGTGGGTGGTTTAAAGACAGGATCTTCCGAACCATTTGCACGCATCGCGCTCCGGAACCTTGGAACGCCGATCTCCCGATCGGCGAACTGCTCTGCGACGCCTGAAACGGGCCGATCCGGAGATCAGCGTTCCGGTGCAGGGGCAGGAACGGCGGACCGCCAAGAGCCTTGCATTGCGCCCTTGGATCGCAGCGGAGCGCCGGTCTCCGACCCGGCACGAACGAACCGATTTTCACCAAAGAGCCGGGTCAGAGACCGGCGCTCCGGCCAAACGGGAGGAATGGTGGGGCCAGATCAACGCCGGGGTTGAGGCGAACGCGCGCGGAAAAGATACCCGCCGAGATCCAGCAGCAGACTGGGGATTTTCTTCGCGGGTCTTGCTAACCTGGATTTGATAAAGTCGGCTCGAAGCTATTCTCGGCAGTTTTCGTCGGCCGGACGTTTCCCGCTTTCGGACGAAACAAAATATCCACCACGTTGCGGACATATTGTTCGTCCGTGATGCCTTCGGTGGCTTCCGGGGGGAAGGTGACAATGGCGCGCAGATGCCGGGCAATTTCCGCGAAGAGCTCGACGCGCGCGACGAGATCAAGCTGGTCCCGCCGCACCAGCGATTGCAAAGCCACGACGGCTTCCGTCGGTGAAACGCGCTGGCGCAGGCGCGCTTCGAGATGCGGATATTCACGCAGGGAATTATATTTGTGCGCCAGCAGTTGGTCGAGATTCGGTTTTTCAATCTGGGGAGTCCGGATGACGATGGTGTTGGCCGCCAGATCGCCGAGGCGTTGCCCGCGGCGGCTGCACAAGCAGGCCAGTCCGCCGACGAGATAAAATGCGGGCAGCATATCGACGAAGCGGATCAGGTTGCGGATGACAATCTGGCTGAATTGCAGACGCAATCCTTGCACATCCACCACCCGCAGGCGCAGCAGGCGTTTGCCCACGGTTTGACCCCGCCAGAGCCATTCGACGGAAATGCCGTAGCCGATTTGAAGGATGAAAAAAGCCAGCGTGGAAACGGCCCGGGCGAAATCCAGGCTGATGAGATTCAGGAAGCCGAGGATTGCGCTGAGCAGCAGGGTCACGGCTGAAATGCAGGCCAGGTCGATGACGTAAGCGAGAAACCGGGTGATCGGACTGGCCAGGAGCAGCGAAAAGCTGATGCCTTCCGGCGTGCGGATCTGCAGGGTGTTGGTTTTCGCGACGCGCATTTGAAAAACTAGGAAGTCGGCTCCGGTTCGGACCGGCGACCCGCTTTCGCCAGGAAAAGCGTGAGCAGAACGAGTTCAACCAGGCCAAAGGAAATCTTCGCCCAATAGGGCAAAACGGGTTCGTGATATTGCGAAAGAAACGCTTCGACAAAGCCCGCCCAGATCAACATCACGCCGACGCCAAAAATCAAAGTCACGAGATCACCGGAAATCTCCCGCAGCCGTCCGCGGAGGGAGACGCGTTTGTTCCCGCCAATGAGCGCTCCGCCCAGGATCAAGCCCGCCTGCCCCGCAATGAGAATCGCCGGAATCTCGAATGAGCCATGCGGCAAAAGCCAGCCCAGCAGAAATCTTGTCTGCCCCGCTAAAACGTAATCCACGGCCACCGCGCCCAGGATGACGCCATTGTAAAAGAGCATGACGATGGTGCCGACCGCCCAGGTCGTGCCGAGGGCCATCGTGAAAATCGAAACCTTCGTGTTGTGGGTCATGAGCATGGCCGAAAAAGTGGCTTTACTGCCCTCCAAATGATCGTTGACGGCTTTTTCTTCCTTCGCGACGCGTTCCGCCGGGCTGCCCGCGAGGTGAGAAAACGGGATGATGACGGATTTGGCATCCGGATCGAAGGCGATGGCGAGGCCGCCAAAGGCACAACCGGCCAGGGTGATCGCGAGGGAAAGCCAGAAGGCGCGGAGATGTTTGCGGAAGGTTTGAGGAAAAGATTGGGTGAACCACTGCCAGGGTCGCAGGCGGTGTGGTTTCTCCCGGGTTTCGTGGATTTCACCGTAAGCGCGGGCGGCGAGGGATTCAAGATAGCGGCGGGTTTCCGGTTCGGCCGCAAAGGTCACGATCTGCCCCAGATCAGCGGACGTCCGCTCGTAGAGATAGTGAAAATGTTTGGCCTGTTCCAGGTTCAACTGATGGGCGGGATCCTGGTCGAGTTTGTCCAGCAACCGCTCCAGCTCCGTCCAGTGCGGGCGTTCGGTGCGGATAAATTTTGAGAGGTCAATGATCATGAAGTCATGGGCGAAATCACAATTGCTGGCGGCGTTTCACGTTGAGGTATTGGGTGACGAGCTGCGCACTCAATTTTTCATTTTGCACGAGTGAAAAGCTCGCGCCGCGTCGCTGCAAAACTTTTTCCAGCTCGCGCAGATTGTGCCAGCGCACATGCGCCCCGAGCTGTTGATATACGTCGTCGAGCGAGGCGACGTCCGGGTTGGAAAAAGCCGGCTGCACCCCGGGCGGCTGCATCATGTTCACGAGCACCAGGTGTTGCCGGCTCACCAGGTCGAGATGGCGCGTAAACGTTTCGGCCAGGACCGGATCGTCGAGGGAGGTAAGAAAAATCAGGAGGGCGCGCCGGCGCAACCGCAGGCGGATGAAGGTGAACAGCTCGGCGAAATCGGGCGTCACGATTTGCGGATGCAAGGTGTACAGCGCGTCGCGGCAGGCGGCATAATGCGCCTTGCCATTCTTGGCGCGGACAAACTTCTGCACTTTGTCCGAAAACGTCAGCAGGCCGAACAAATCGCCCTGATGGGCGGCCGCCAATCCCAAAACCAACGCCGCAGTGATGTAGCGTTCGAGCACGGAGGTGGTGTCCGGTTCCGTGGCCGCCGGATTGGCGGTGTCGGCCGGCGCGTTTTTCATTTCGACCAGGCGGGCGCTCAGCCGGGAAGCGTCGATGATGACATAGACTTCCTGGGTCCGTTCGATTTGAAAAATCTTGGTCACGGGCTTGCCGCGTTTGGCCGTGGCTTTCCAGTGCACATCGTCAAAGCTGTCGCCGGGAACGTAATCGCGCAGCTTTTCAAAGTCGCGGCCTTTGCCGACCTGCCGTTGGGCGCGCGCGCCAAAATTTCCGCGATTCAGGAAGAGCGCGGCGACGGATTTCCGTTCGGTCAGCAGGTTGGGATAAACCCGTATTTCGCCTTGCAGCGGAGTGGTGCCGCGCACCGCCCAGAAGCCGAGCGGGGAGGCGCCTTCCAGGTAGCACTTGTCCAAAAGGAAGAGGCCACGGCGCAGCGGGGTGCAGGGCCAGGTTAAACGCGACAGCGCCTGGCGCGCCGGGAGCAGCGCGATCTGGTCTTCCTGGGGCGATTTCAGCTCGCGCGGCAGCGCCAGCCCCAAGCGCAGTCGCTTCGCTTTTTGATGTTCATTGCTGACCTGCAATTCCAGCAGGCCGGCGCGGTCTTTTCCCAACCGGATAACTCTGGGAAAGGTGACTTTGATTCCATCCAGAGTGTTCAAGCCCAGCGCGGCGTCCAGCAGCGCCACCGCCAGGAAAAGTCCAATGATTCCCAGCGCCACCGGAGCCGAACCCGGCGCCAGCCCGGCGAGGGCGGCAAAAGGCAACGCCAGCAGGGTCACCCAGACCAATAATCGGTTGCGGGGAACAATCATCGGGGCACGGTGACTTCCTGCAAAATCTTCTGGATTACTTCGGTGACGCTCACGCCCTCGATTTCAAACTCCGGACGCAGAATCAGGCGATGTTCGAGTACGGGTGACGCCATGGCCTTGATATCATCCGGGGTGACAAAATCGCGCCCGCTCAAGGCGGCGCAGGCCCGGCTCGCGAGCAGCAAAGCCTGGGTGGCGCGCGGCCCCGCGCCGACGAGGACACTTTCATGTTTGCGGGAGGCGCGGACGATATCGACGAGATAAGCGATCAGTTCTTCGCGAACGGTGAGTTTTTCGAGTTCGGAGCGAAGCTTCGCCAGATCATCCGACGTGATGACTTGCCGCACGACGCCCGCGTTCAGCATCGCTTCCGGCGCCTCCCGGCTCAGGGTGCGCCGGGCCAGCGTCAGCTCCTCGTCACGCTCGGGAGCCAGCATGGAAATCTTCAGCATGAAGCGGTCCTTCTGCGCCTCGGGCAGCGGATAAGTGCCCTCGTATTCAATGGGATTCTGGGTCGCAAACACCGTGAAATTCGCGGGCAAGGCATGGGTCTCGCGATCAATGCTGACCTGCCGCTCCTGCATCGCCTGCAGCATGGCGGATTGGGTTTTCGCCGGGGCGCGGTTGATTTCGTCCGCCAGCAGAAAGGTCGTGAAGATCGGCCCTTTGATGAGCGAAAATTCATTGCGCTGCAGATTGAAAACATTGGTGCCGGTGATGTCGGCGGGCATCAGATCGGGCGTGAACTGGATCCGGGCGAAGTCGCAGCCGAGCACATGGGCGAGGGTTCGCACGAGGAGCGTCTTGGCGACGCCCGGCACCCCTTCGATCAGCGCGTGGTGGTTCGTGAAGATCGCGATCATGGCCCGGTCCACGACTTCGGCCTGGCCGATGATGACTTTGGCGACTTCCTGCTTGGCCCGGGCCAGCACTTCCTTCAGGTGTTCGAGGTTTTCATTCATGTTGGTTTCCTGTTCGATAAAATCGCGGCGATGCGTTGATAGGCCTGCACGGGATTGCGTTCACGCGGGGGCCGGGCCTGCTCGTCGCGAACCAGTTGCTCAATTTCCTGGACTTTGGGGACGAGATTCTGCCGGCCATGCGTGCAGGACTTTTTCCATTCCGAAAGGGAGACGGACAGGATTTCCGCGGGCGCAATGCTGCGCCGCAGCAGGTTGTTGAATCCGCCGGCGGAATCTTTGCCGGTGACCACTTCGCTTTGGTCTAGGGCGGAACTCTCCTCGATCGGCGGCACAAAGCAGGAAGCGTTTTTCCAGACGAACAGAGCCGCGAGCAGGACGAGGCCAAAGATCAGCCCGTGCAACCGATACTGGCGCGCCAGCGCGGCGAGGCCGGGATCGGCCTCGACGCCGAGATGCGTTTCGTCGAATAGGATCCGGGTGTTTGCGCCGACCAGCCAGGCGAGCAAGTCCGGCTGACGTTCCTGGCGCATCGCCTCATTGCTCGCAAAATACGAATCGGACGCCAGCACCAGCGACCCTTTGCCGAAAGCGCGTTCGATGACCACCGCGCTCT
>JAYUBJ010000351.1:0-1607 GCA_043740915.1 Verrucomicrobiota bacterium | reverse complement strand
TGCCGCGCTTGTCGTTGACTTTGAGTCGTTCGCCTTCGAGGTTGCGGAGCCGCAGGGAGACCGGAAGTTTTTTCATGAACGGGTTGGTCCAGTGGAAGCCGTCCTTTTTGACGGATCCCCGATAGTCGCCGAACAGCGTCAGCACGCGCGCCTGGTTGGGCTGCAGGGTGAAGAAGCCGGAGCAGAAGATGATGGCCGTGATCCCTGTCAGGAGGCCGCCGAACAACAGCACGAAGCCCAGGGGCGCCGGGTCATGGCGGCCGGAATTCGCATTCGCGAGCATCACCACGCCACTGATAAACGCCGCGAGGCCGCCGAGCAGCATGAGGATCACGGTGGGCAGCATCGCCCAGCCGTTGCGGGGAGCGGCTTCGAACTCGGCATGGGATTGGTTCAAGGTGAGAGTGCTCATAAGATTCCTTTTTCAATGAAGGGTTGATGATTTATTCGCAGTTTACTATCATTTTGATATCATAATGCAATCGGCCTGGCCGTCAACTGGAAATTTATTCGGGGTGCCGGCGCGGCCCGGTCCGGAAGATCGGATTGGTTTTTATTTGCGGTGGGGCACCGGCCTGACTACCGTTGGCGCGTCGGATTTGAGCGAGAAATGGAATTTGATTAGCAACATTATGAGCAACGTCCCGCTTTCCGCCAGTGAACTTACCGAATTGATCGCCGGTCTCAACCGCCTGGCCCGCAATCTGTGGTGGACCTGGAACCAGGAGCCGCAAGAAATCTTCCAGGAGCTATCCCCGCGCAGTTGGCAGAATCTCTACCACAATGCCGTGGCGATCCTGCACGAGGTTTCGGATTACGAACTCCGGGTGCGCCTCCAGGACTCGGATTTTGCGACGCGCGTGCGCGAGGTGTTGCGGAATTTCGATTCCTACCTGAAGGAGCCGAATACGTGGGGGCGTCAAAACGCACCCGCATTGCTGGCCAACCCCGTGGCGTATTTCACCGCGGAATTCGGCTTCCACGAAACGCTCCCCATCGCGGCGGGTGGCCTGGGCATCCTCGCCGGCGACCACGCCAAATCGGCGAGCGACCTCGGCATCGGCTTTGTCGGCATCAGCCTTTTTTATCGCGAAGGCTATTTCCAACAGGCCTTCAACCAGGACAACTGGCAGACGGAATATTACACGCTGCTCAACCCGCGGAACCTCCCCATCGAGCCGGTGTTGGACGCACACGGGGAGCCACTCGTCTGTTCGGTCAAAATCGCCATGGGCCAGATTTATTTCCAGGCGTGGCGCGTCAATGTCGGCCGCAATCCGGTGTATCTCCTCGACACCAACCGTCCGGAGAACGAACAGCACCATCGCGATCTGACGCTGCGTGTCTATGGCGGCGACAGTTCCACCCGCATCATGCAGGAGATTCTGCTCGGCGTCGGCGGGGTGCGGTTGTTACGCACGCTGGGGGTGCAGCCGTCCGTTTTCCACATGAACGAAGGGCACGCCGCGTTTCTCACCCTCGAGTTGATGCGGGAAAAACTGGCGGAGGGCAAGTCCTTCGAGCAAGCACTGGCGGGTACGCGGACGGAATGCATTTTCACGACCCACACGCCCGTCGAGGCGGGCCACGACCGCTTTAGCAGCGAC
>JAYUBJ010000350.1:0-1608 GCA_043740915.1 Verrucomicrobiota bacterium | reverse complement strand
GATATTGCGGCGCTCTCTGGGCGACTAAGTCGCACGGGTCGCCGGGGTTCTGATGCCGAAACTAGTGGAAAGATCCTCGTACTGGAAGGCCTGGAAGTTGGCCAGAAAGTGGTCATCCAAGGCTGCCTGCTGTTGCAAGCCATGATGGAGTCGGGGGGATGATCTTTCCATCGCGCGCACCGTTCCATTGTCTTGCCAGTGCATGAGCGTAGCAATCGGCTTCTTTGCGGCATTCGTTACTCCGCCGGGAAAGGCCTGCGGTGGAGTGAAGGGTTCCCGGCCATCCCAGTTTTAATTTTTAGATCATGATTGGAACATTGACCGCTTACGCGCTTCGCCATCGCGCCATCGTGCTGGCGCTCCTGGTGCTTTTCGTGCTGCCCGGCCTCAACGCCTTCCAGCGCCTACCCGTGGAGGCGTATCCGGACGTCACCAATGTCCAGGTGCAAATCATCACCCTCTTCCCCGGCCACGCGGCCGAGGAAGTCGAGCGGCTCATTACGATTCCCGTGGAAAATGAAATGAACGGCATCCCCAAGCGTTCTTCGATGCGCTCCATTTCACTCTTTGGCCTGTCCGTGGTGACGATTGTTTTCGATGACGACGCCAGTGGCGATTACGTCCGCAACCAGGCCTTTCAACACCTGGCCGCCGTGAACCTGCCGCCCGGCGCCCAAGCCAGCCTTTCGCCGGATGCCACGCCCGTCGGCGAGATCTACCGCTACACGCTGCGCGGCCCCAGTGGCTATCCCGCGGTGGAATTGAAATCGCTCGAAGATTGGGTCGTGGAGCGCAAGCTCCGCACCGTGGCGGGCGTGGTGGACATCGTCGGCTTCGGCGGTCCCACCAAGCAGTACCAGGTGCTGATCGATCCGCTGAAACTCAAGTCCTATAACCTCTCGCTCAAGCAGGTGTTCGACGCGCTCGCCAACGGCAACCGCAATGCCGGCGGTTCCTACATCGAGCACGGGCCGGAAATGTACGTCGTCCGCGGCCTCGGCTTTGTGCGCGGCACGGCCGACATTGCTGGCATCGCTGTGGACACCCGCAACGGCACGCCCATTCGCATCGGCGACGTCGGCTCAGTCGAGATCGGCCAGCGTCTCCGCTTGGGCCGGGTCGGCAAAACCACGCCCGCGTTCGGCGACGAAGACGATGTGGTGCAGGGCATCGTGCTGCTCCGCAAGGGGGAAAACGCCCTGGAAATATTGAAAAGCGTCCGCGCCAAGGTAAAAGACATTAACGAACATGACCTGCCGGCGGGGATCCAGATTGTGCCGCACTACGACCGCACCCACTTGATTGACCGAACGCTCCACACCGTACGCCAGAACATGATCGAGGGGATTGCGCTGGTGCTGCTGGTGTTGATTCTTTTTCTGGGTCTGGGCAATTACCGCTCCGCCCTCGTCGTGGCTGCGGTCGTGCCGCTCTCGCTGCTGGGCGCGTTCACGTTGCTCGATCTGCGCGGCATCCCCGCCAACCTCATTTCCATGGGCGCGATTGACTTCGGCATCATCGTGGACTCGGCCGTGGTCATCATCGAGAACCTGCTGCGCCTGCTCGAAGACAAGAAACACAAAATCCGCTCTTTACCGGCCACCATCG
>JAYUBJ010000349.1:0-5522 GCA_043740915.1 Verrucomicrobiota bacterium | reverse complement strand
CTCGTCACCGGCGATTTCACGAAGGCCAGCACCACGTCGAGGTCGTGGATCATCAGGTCGAGCACCACGCCGATGTCGGTGCTGCGCTTCGGGTACGGTGACAACCGGTGGACCTCGATGAAGCGCGGTTCGGTGGCGACTTTTTGCAGATAGGCGAACACCGGATTGAACCGCTCGACGTGGCCGACTTGCAGGACGCAATGATGCTGCTGCGCCAGTTGCACGAGTTCGGCGGCCTGCGCGGCGTTGTCGGTCATCGGCTTTTCAACCAGCACGTGCCTGCCCTGTTGCAGGAGTGACTTGGCCAGATGGAAATGCGTGGTGGTGGGCGTGACAATGCTCAAGGCATCGTTGGCCGCCGCGGCTTCGGACACCGAGGTAAAAGTCTTCACCCGGCATTTCTCGGCAATCTTGCGCGCCGCTTCGGCGTTCAAATCGAAAACGCCGGTGAAGTCCACCTGCCCCGCTGCGGCGAGCTCGGCGTAAAGGCGCGCGTGTTCCTTGCCCAACGAGCCGGTGCCGAGCACAGCGACTTTTACTTTCGATGACATGGCCGGAGCTTAGGGTTCAAAGCAGCGGGTTCAAAGTTCAAATTTCATATGCGCGGGAAGGCAGGCGAAGATTGAAACTGCACGCAAATCCAATCGGAACGGACCGCGGCTGTGTCGCCGAGACCAGCCGCAGCAAGTTCGCATCGGCAAGAGCGTGCCAACGAGCTAACGCGCCGGGAATGTTTGGACGTGCTGCGGCTGATCCCGCCCGGCGCGAGACACAGCCGCGGTCCGGGGTCAGGATCCCGGTATCGGGCCGCGCGCGTGAATGCTCTTGCGGTGGGCAAAGTCGTCAGCCTAAATTCACGCCGTGGATTTTTTGACGCTCATCGCCACCGCACTCGCTGGGTACCTGCTCGGCTCCATTCCCACGGGGTTCCTCGTGGCGAAGGCGAAGGGCATCGACATCCGCACCGTGGGCAGCGGGAATATCGGCGCCACGAATGCGATGCGGGTGCTGGGCAAGCCGGCGGGAATCCTCGTTTTTATCCTGGATGCGTTCAAAGGCTGGCTTGCGGTCTGGTTGTTGACGCGATTGGCGGTTGATTACCTGTTGCCTGCGAATGCTGCGGCAGCCTCGCTGGAGCGGGTGAAGATCATCGCCGGCCTTTCCGCGATCGCCGGCCACATCTTCACTTGCTGGCTCAAATTCAAAGGTGGGAAAGGCATCGCCACGTCGTGCGGGGTTTACCTCGCGCTGGCACCGCTCGCCGCCGGGCTGGCGTTGAGCGCGTGGGGCCTGGCTTTGGCGGCCACGCGTTACGTGTCGGTGGCCTCCATCATTGCGTCCATCGTGCTTCCCATTGCGGTGGCGCTGACCCAAAGGAACATCGTTTTGACCGCGCTCACCACCGCGCTCGGCGCCCTGGCCATCTACAAACACAAAGCCAACATCCAGCGATTGCTCCAGGGCACGGAGCATCGCCTCGGCGACAAGGACGAGGCCAAGCCACCCACCGCATGAAAATCACCGTTCTCGGTGCGGGCGCCTGGGGCACCGCCCTGGCCAGTCTGCTCCAGCAAGGCAAACACGCCGTCACGTTGTGGGGCCACAACGAGGAACACCTGGAACACCTGCGCCGCACCGGACGCAACGAACGTTATCTGCCGGGCATCGAACTGCCACGCGATTGGACGCTCGAAACGGATTTGGCCAAGGCGGTGCAGGCCAGCGAGTGCCTGGTGGTGGCGGTGCCTTCCCGGGCGTTTCGGAAAGTCACCAGCCAGTTGTCCCAGTTCCAAGGCGTGGCGGTGAGTGTGACCAAGGGCATTGAATTCGACACCGGCCTGACGATGTGCGGATTGCTCCACGCCAACCTCCCGCTCGCCCAGACCGCCGCCCTCTCCGGGCCGACCCTGGCACTCGAGGTGGCGCGCGGGATTCCCGCCGCCATCGTGGCGGCCAGTGAGGACGCGGCGACGGTGCAACTGGTGCAACAACTTTTTCATCGGCCGAGCTTTCGCGTCTATACCAGCAGCGATGTGCTCGGCGTTGAATTGGGCGGCGCCCTGAAAAATGTGATCGCCATCGCGTCGGGCGTTTGTGACGGCCTGGGCTTCGGCGACAACTCGAAAGCGGCGTTGATCACGCGCGCCATCGTGGAAATCCGCCGGCTCGGCGTGGCCTGCGGCGCGCAGGCGGAAACCTTCGCGGGCCTCAGCGGGCTGGGTGATTTGACGGTGACCTGTTTTTCGCGGCTCAGCCGTAACCGCGCCCTGGGCGAGCGGCTCGGTCACGGTGAAACCCTCGCCGACATTTTAGCCAGCTCCGTCTCCGTCGCCGAAGGGTATCCGACCGCGCGGTCCGCCTGGCAACTCGCGCGCAAACATCAGATCAGCACGCCCATCTTCGACGAAGTTCACGCGATGCTGTACGAAGCCAAGAATCTGAAGCAGGCCGTGCGCGATTTGATTGGGCGCGACTCGAAGGCGGAGGATTAAAGCCGTGCTTTCACCAGCTTCAGTAAATCCCCGTAATCCTCGACCGCTTGGAATTGGGGGAATTGTTTCTGGATGTTCTCCGGCGCACGAAATAAAAAGCCGATGTCGGCTTCGAGCAACATCGCGGTGTCGTTGAAGGAATCGCCCGCGGCGATGACCTGGTAGTTCAGCCGTTTCAAGGCCGCCACCGCTTGCTGCTTCTGTTCGGGAATGCGGATTTTGTAATCCACGATGCGGTCCGCCACCACCTCGAGCCGATGGCATAGCAACGTGGGCCATTCCAATTGGCGGATCAATGGTTGCGCAAATTGCTCGAAGGTGTCCGACAGAATGATGACCTGAACGAGCGAACGCAGTTCGCGCAGGAAATCCAGCGCGCCTGCCAGCGGACGCAACGCACCGATCACGGACTGGATGTCCGACAACTTCAAGCCGTGTCGGTCGAGAATCTTCAGCCGGCCGCGCATCAGGATGTCATAATCCGGAAGGTCGCGGGTGGTCAGCCGCAGTTCCGGGATGCCGGTCTTCTCGGCCACGGCGATCCAGATTTCCGGAGTGAGCACGCCTTCCATGTCCAACGTCACAATCGATTGTTTCACCGGGGTATCGTTGCAACCTCCGTTTTGTTTGTCCAGTGATTCGCGTTTTATGGGGAGGTTGAAACCGCGGATGAACACGGATGTCAGAGCGTTGGAGTGCGCCCCGGACAGCGACTGTCGGGGCGCTTTGGTCGCTTGGCCGACTGGTCGGTCCAGCAGAGCCCCGAAGCTAAAAAAAGTGGCGCGGATGGTTGCCAATCCGCGCCACCTGGTTCCTTCCAAATCCCCACCCGAGCTTTACTTGATCGGCACGGTGGCGATGGTCTGCAGGATGCGGCTCGCAATCTTATAGGGGTCGCCCTGTGAATTCGGCCGGCGGTCTTCCAGGTAGCCCCGGTAACCGTTGTTGACAAAGCTGTGCGGCACGCGCACCGAGGCACCGCGGTTCGCGATGCCGTAGTTGAATTTGTCGATCGACTGGGTTTCATGCAGGCCGGTCAAACGCAGATGGTTGTCCGGACCATAAACGGCGATATGCTCGTTCTTGTATTTGTCGAAAGCGGCCATGAGCTTCTCGAAGTATTTTTTCCCGCCGACCTCGCGCATGTGGGCCGTGGAGAAATTCGAGTGCATGCCCGAGCCATTCCAGTCCACGTCCCTGCCGAGAGGTTTGCAGTGCCAGTTCACATCCACGCCGTACTTTTCACAGAGGCGCAGGATGAGGTAGCGGGCCATCCACACCTGATCGGCGGCGGTCTTCGACCCCTTGCCAAAAATCTGGAATTCCCACTGGCCCTTGGCCACTTCGGAGTTGATGCCTTCGTGGTTGATGCCGGCGTCGAGGCAAAGGTCAAGGTGGGCGTCCACGATCTCGCGGGCGATGTCGCCCACATTTTTGTAGCCGACTCCGGTGTAATATTCACCCTGCGGTGGCGGGAAACCGCCGCCCTTGGGAAAGCCGAGAGGGGCGCCCTCTTTGAAGAGAAAATATTCCTGTTCAAATCCGAACCAGGCGCCCGGATCATCATGGATGGTCGCGCGGCCGTTGGTCGGGTGGGGGGTCTTGCAGTCGGGCATCATGACTTCGCACATGACCAGCACACCGTGCTTTTTTGTCGAGTCCGGATAGACCGCCACGGGCTTGAGCATGCAGTCGGAGTTATGCCCTTCGGCTTGCCGCGTCGAACTGCCGTCAAAGCCCCACATGGGAAGTTGTTCGAGCTGCGGAAAGCTGTCGAATTCCTTGACTTGGGTTTTGCCACGGAGGTTTGCAACGGGCTGATACCCGTCGAGCCAGATGTATTCCAATTTATATTTCGGCATGGATTTGAATGTTGGATGTTTTTGTTGATTCTTACTGCAACGGCTTTTCGCAAGCACGTAGGATGCCGGTTATTCAAATAATGCAAAACACCTGCCCGCGAGTTGGGAAACATGCTGTGCCAGAGCAATTCGTTTGTGATTTTTCCAATCTCCGGTCGGTAGATTCAAAGTTGATCTGTGCATTTCTGCCCGCACTGGTTAAACTTGTTCATTCACTTTTTCTGCGGGGAACCAACGCGGCGACCGACGCGTTGAATGAATGGCTTCCGTCTGTCGCCCCCGGCCGGGGCTGGTCACCGGCCGGATCTCAAACCCACAGCTCACGCCGTGGGCTACTTCTGGCGCTGCTCCGCAGCTTCCGCAGGGGCGTGACTACCAGAAACCGAGCTGCGTCCGCACTGGCGGGGCGCGCACAAAGTTGCTGTCCAAGCAAACTGAAGTGCGCCATACTCGACTCGAAACTACAAATGGATTTGACGCTGCCGCGAACCGGGCGATCTGTCTGGCGGGATACAAATTGAATTGGTCGGCTCCGGGAGCGTGGCACGAGTCTCGTTGAACTATGCTGCAAGTGAAGGACACCCTGCGGGCGACCGTTCAGCTCAGCTTCGATGGCCGGGTATTTAAAACTTACCACGGACCGGACGCGCTGCGGCGGTTCCACAACGAGGTGCGAATTCTGCGTCATCTGGAAGCGCGCCAATGTGGATTTGTGCCGCGCTTGCTCGAGGCGGATCCCCAGAAGATCAGAATCACCACCACGAATTGCGGGACGCGGGTGGAACATCTGGATGCGCGGCGCTCGCGGGAGTTGTTTGCGGAACTCGAACCCTATGGCGTGCGCCACGACGATCCCGACATTCGCAACGTAACCTACCGGCAATCCGACGGACGTTTTTGCGTGATCGATTTCGAGCTGGCCACCCTGCTCCCTGGTTTCGGCTAGGCTCACCGCGCCATGGATCATCCACCCAGAGTACCAGTTCCCGCCGGCCTGAAATGGTTCGGACAAACAGACCGGGGAAAGGTCCGGCCCAATAACGAAGATGCCTTTGTGGGGCTCCAGTTCGACGGCAAGGAAGTTCATCACTTGGGAAGACTTGGGGAAGCGTCGTTGGCGAACATGGATTTTGCGTTCGCGGTCAGCGACGGGATGGGGGGAGCCAAG
>JAYUBJ010000348.1:0-5534 GCA_043740915.1 Verrucomicrobiota bacterium | reverse complement strand
CTCCGCTGATTACCAACCACAAGCTGAACCTGTCCGGTTCGGCCAAGGAGACGCGGCATTTTGAATTGTCGCTCGCCGGTTCCGACCTGGTTTATGAGGCGGGTGACGCGCTGGCGGTGCGCCCACAAAATTGCCCCGACCACGTCGGTGATCTGCTCGCGGCGCTGGATTGTTCCGGGGAAGAAAGCGTGTCGGGGCACGACGGCACGTCCCTGCCGCTGCGCGACGCGTTGCTCCGTGATTACGAGGTCACGAGGATTCCGCAACCGCTGCTCAAAGTGATAGCGGAACGCACGGGTGATGAGCTGTTGAACAAGCTGGTTGTGCCGGGCGTGAACGGCGGGTTGACGCGGTACCTCTGGGGTCGCGAGATCATTGACCTGTTGCTCGCGCATCCGGGAGTGAAGTTTTCGGCGGCTGAATTTGTCGCGCTGCTGAAGAAGCTGCAACCCCGGCTATACTCGATTTCCTCGAGTCCGAAAGCGCATCCCGGCGAGGTGCATCTGACCATCAACGTGGTGCGCTACGATTCGCATGGACGGCCGCGCAAGGGCGTTTGTTCTTCCTTTCTTGCGGATCGCGTGACGGCGGAGACGCGCGTGCCGGTGTTCGTGCATCCGAACAAGGCGTTTCGTCCGCCGGCCAGCGGGGACACACCGATGATCATGATTGGGCCGGGCACGGGTATTGCGCCTTTCCGCGCCTTCCTGGAGGAGCGCCAGGCCGTGGGGGCAAAGGGGAAGAACTGGTTGTTTTTCGGCGACCAAAAATCAACCACTGATTTTCTGTACCGCGAGCAACTGGAGTATTTCCGCAACGCGGGCGTGCTGGCGCGGCTTGACCTGGCGTGGTCGCGCGACCTGTCGGAAAAAGTGTATGTGCAGCAGCGGCTTTTGGAGCACGGAGCGGCCGTGTGGGACTGGCTGGAGCAGGGGGCCGCGGTTTATGTCTGCGGAGATGCGAGCCGCATGGCGAAAGATGTGGACGCCGCGCTGCACGAGGTCATTGCCCGGGCCGGCGGCAAAACGCCGGTGCAAGCCGCCGAATATGTCCGGCGGCTGAAGAGCGAGAAGCGGTATCAGCGCGACGTGTATTAGTTTCTGGCGGACGCCAACTCGCACTGGCCAAGGCGACCCCAAGGAGTTACGGTAGCGGCACACCAGCCTTGGCGGGCTGGGTGAACTAAACGCATCCATGTCAGCCAACGCCTACTTCAAGACCGCTTGTGAAAACTGCCGGGGCCGGATCGAATATCCAGCCGATCTGGGCGGGCATCTGGTCGCCTGTCCGCACTGCGGACATTTGACCCGGCTCGCACTGCCCCCGTCCATCATGGCTGCCGCGGCGAAGCCTGTGACGGAATCGACGGGGCAGATTTTGGACCGAATCCGGCGCGAATCCGGATACCGTGGATACCGCACGGCCATCGCGGCGATCCACATCATCCTGCTGCTGGGGGCTGGTCTCAGTTTTGTTCTGGGGCTCTGGCCGCTGCTCGAGCCAAAGGTTCCCTCGGCGCAAGGTGACAACACCCTCTACTGCTCCGTGTTGTTTGCGCTGGGGAGCCTGCTGATCATCGCGGCGACAATCTTGAGACTGGGTCTTTCGTTGCTGGTGGATATCGCCGACGCCACGCTGGACGTGAGCCGGCGAATTGCGCCCAAGTGAGGCCAAGATATGCTGTCCGCTGGGGCCCCGCTGGCTGGCCGTGCTCCGCTTTTTGAACCAAGAAAATGGGGGCGCATTTTCAGTTTCTTGAAAGCGACTCCTTCAATCAGAGTCCTCCAGCCGAAGAATAGATCGAGGATTGAGTTCCGATTGGCTCACATTCTCGGCTGGGCGGACGATTTAAGCCATCGAGACCATATGGGGTGAACACACCATGGCGGAACTGCTTTGCACGGTCGATTGTCGGCGCACAAATCACATGAACTCCTCGCAGGAGGAGTGCAAGTGTCAGATTGACACAGAAGAATGAATTGCCAAACAAGAAAAAGTGTCAATAGTGTGAGAACCGACACTTGCTCGATTTCCGCTTCTGCTTACAAATAGTCTCAAAAGCTTGGCAACACAGTCCCTTGGCGACGGCTTTTAAGAAAATGAAACTTCTGCTTCAAATGCTGGATTCCAGCCTCGATGGTCGCGTTTTGCAGCCGCTGGCTCTTGTGGAACAATCTCTCTTCCCCGCATGCTATTGTCTGTCCGGTAAAGTGCTCGGCATAGGAGGAATCCGAATACTAAAAAGTCTACGCCCGACGGAGGCAATCGAATGGGTCAAGCGAGAATCGATGAACATGGTGGAATTGACTGCTTCGTTTGATCCACATGAAGTGGGTGCTAATACTAGGATTTTAGGTTTTTCAATGCTGCTGACGTTGTCTCCGCTAAATGACTTGTGGAGCCACACATCAGAGTGGAAGGCGGGACGTGACGTCGGACAAATGCGAGCTAATATGGCTCAAATGGAATCGAGTTTGAAACATCGGCCCGTTCCTGGTTTTCCCAGCATTTATGAGTTTGTTATCTCGTTCGAGGGAGAACAATTGGTGCTGCTTGAAGCGATCGGTGCTGCGTTGATGCGCGTCCTGCACCGCTCCGACAATTGTTTCTACGCTTCAGGTGACCTGGGAGGAGAAGAAATGTTTGTTGGGATGAATATATACAACCCCATGATCGCTAGATTGTCTTTGCGCCAAGTTGTTCAACGTTATCCGGGCGCGATTAGTGCCTTGGGGGACAAACTGGACTCAATGCATTCGCTCGTCATAGCGAGAAGCCGCACATGCAAAAAGATCCTCGAGAAAGTGTCGTTTGCAAAAGGTATGCACAGCAAAAGTCCGATGAAGTATGGTGTGTTGTTTTTTTTCGGAGACAAACAAGCTGAGATAACAAGCGATTTAAGCGAGTTTCTTATTCGCAAAGATCGTAGCACCCAGTGGTAATTAAAAGGGGTCAAACTATAGATTGGTTCGATAGGACAGGCCAAGAACTTGGACGTGGAAGTCGATGGTCCCGCCGGCGGGACCGGTCAGGTTTCTTTCGGGCCAGCGCCCGTAAGAGTCTTTGACGATTAGACCGGGAAAGGTGGGCAAGATAAAGTTGCCCTCCTCGCGTTCGACAAGTTGGAGCAGGCGCTGGTTGTCCAAGTCGATCCCGCCTCCTCACCCACTATTAATCGCAGCCAGGAAAGGCACTTCGTGATTTGCGTTTTGACACGCGGGAATGGGCCGGGATAAATTCGCGCCGCTCGTTGCCGGTGGCGGGTGAATTGTCGCCGCGCGGTTGAGAAAGCAACGAACTCATTCACATGGTTCCACAGATCGTCGGCGCGGTGCTCGCGGCGTTGGCCGCCGGTTTTCGGGTGGGTGCCCCGGCCAAGGCTTCGCGTGAACTCAACGTGGCCAAAGCGTTGCTGGCGGAATTTCTCTTCACCTTCGCGCTGTGCTACGTGGTACTCAATGTCGCCACGGCGAAAGGAACCTCCGGCAACTCGTTTTATGGCCTGGCCATCGGCATGACCGTGATGACCGGCGCGTTTGCGGTGGGCGGTATTTCCGGCGGCGCCTTCAACCCCGCCGTGGCGGTGGGTGTCTCCGTGATGGGTTTGTCGAGCTGGCCGAACCTCTGGATTTTCCTCGCGGGCAATTTCGCGGGCGGTGCGGCCGCTTGGGCCCCGCCCGGACCGGCTACTCGACTTGCGCCGTGACGATGTTGAGGATTTTCATTTCGCGGCGCTGGAGCAGGCGGCCGAGCGGTTCGAGGGTGCGCCAATAAACGAAGGCGGTGCCCGCGGCGAGCAAAAGGGAGAGGAGGAAGTTTACCGGGATCATTTCCGTTCCCCCACCCAGATGCCAGAACAGCTCCAACAGCGGCGGCAGAAAGACGGGCAGCATGGCTAAGGGAAAGAGCAGCTGGCACAGGACCATCACCACCATCGCCAACGCGGGGAGTTTCGTCGGCTTCATCGAGCCGGCGGCGACATGATAGGGCACGAGGATTGAAAGCAAATTGCCGCCCAGACTGCCGAGCAACAGCAGGGTGACGAGCTGGAAGAATCCCGCCAGGATGGCCAGGGTCGGGAGTCGTAACCACACGGATAAGAACACGAGCAGGATCAGGCCGAACGTCCCGCCGATGGGCCAGGTCGCGAGGTTTTTGCCGAGCAGGATGAGCCGGCGATCCGCCGGGGAGAGCACCAGTGCGCGAAAACCATGGCGGTCAAAGCCGAAGTGGTTGGCCAGAAACTGGACCAGCATGAACAGGGAGAACATCAAGGTGCCGGTGACCACGAAGGGCTTGACGGCATCCGGCAGGTTCGGTGCCGGCCGGAGAAAAAGGGTTGAGCCGACGATAACAATCGCGATGAAGGAAGACGCCCAGGCCATCTTCACTTCGGGGGCGCGAAGCATCGAACGCAGGGTGGCCAGCGCCATTGCGGCGGCTTGTTCCGGCACTTTGGAAAGGCGGAGTTCGAGAAAATCGTCGCCGACTCGGGCACGGGTGGCGGGCCTGGATTTTGGGGCGGGAGCGGCGGTGCGGGCGGATGCGAGTGCGCCGGTCTCACCTTGATAAAATTTTACGGTGCTGCGATAGGCGCGGCGCAGACCGAGCGCACCGATGCCGACGCAGCCAAGCGTGCCGAGCAAAGCGGGAAGGATGCGATTCTCCGCCAATCCCTGCGCACCGACCGGCACCCAGAGCGGCGGGATGAATTTCTGGATCGCCAGCAGTTGGTTGATTTTTTTTCGGCCCTCGGCCTCGAACGCCGCAGGATCGGGTTGCCCCGATCCAGTTTGGGCGCTGGGCATCAACGGTGGGCTGTCGTTGGTTGAAGTGGTGGTGGTGACGGGTTTGGGTGGGGTTGCGGGCTTGGAAGAGTTGTTTCGTCGAAGGACATTGAAATAGAGGTTTGGCGCCTGTCCCAGCAGCACAAAGCCGAGGGTGATGCCCATAATGATGGAGCGGCGTCGGCGCGGGTTGGACATCAGCGCGGCGAGCCAGCCGGAGAAGCAGTACGACCACGCGGTGACCATGAAAACCATGCTCCAGGCGAGCGGCAACAGCAAGAGCATCGCGGGGCCGCGGGCAAACGCGAGGCCGAGGGCGAGGCCGGTCATGGCTGGCAACCCGATGAGGACGCTCATTGTGAAGTGGGACGCGAGATAGTTGATGACGAACATCTGGCCGAGCGCCACAGGCAGGTGCATGAGACGCTGAAGATCAATGGTCTCCGCCCGTTGCAGTTCCGCGATCAGCCCGATCGTCCAGAAAAACAGGAAGGCGACGGTCAGACCAAACCAGATGCCCATCACGAGCAGGGGAGATGCTTTGCCCAGTCCGTAGGCCGCGCCCAGCAGGGCGCCGACAAAAAAAAGTCCACCCAGCAAAATGGCCCCGATCGCCGCGATCACCGCGAGGACTGCGCCCAGCCCGCCGGTTTTTCGCCACTGGTTGCGGGCGAGCCGCGCGCGCAGCCAGAGGATGGTCTTGAGCTGTTCCCAGTTCAATCAGCCCTCCAGCCAGCTCAGCTTTTG
>JAYUBJ010000347.1:0-5538 GCA_043740915.1 Verrucomicrobiota bacterium | reverse complement strand
AGGCCCGGACCGCGTACCAGGATGGCAAACAGGCTGAGGCGCTCGCGCTGGTCACCAGCGTCATTGAAGCCGAACCCAAGAATGAGCGGGCCTACTTCCTGCGCGCGTCGTTGCACGAGGCAAATCAGCGCCACGAAAAAGCCATCGCGGATTTTGACCAATTCTTGAAGCTGAATCCGCGGGCGGCGGAGGGCTGGCAGCGCCGCGGCACGGAACATTTCAAGCTCGGCCATTTTGAGCAATCCATCGCCGACTTCGACAAATTCCTGGAATTGGTGCCGCGGGAGGCGCCCCAACATTGGCAGCGGGGCATTGCTTGCTACTACGCCGGTCGCTTCGGAGACGGACGCAAACAGTTTGAGTTGCACCAGACCGTGAACCCCAACGACGTGGAAAACGCCGTCTGGCATTTCCTCTGCGTGGCCCGCGAGTCCGGCGTGGAAAAAGCCCGTGCAGCGCTGATCCCGATCCAGGGGGATGGCCGGGTGCCGATGATGGAAGTCCACGCCCTGTTTGCCGGCAAAGCGAAGCCGGAGGATGTCCTGGCGGCTGCGCGCGCCGGCAACCCGCCACCAGCGGAACTGCACCAGCGATTGTTTTTTGCCCACCTGTATCTGGGTTTGTATTACGAAGCGATCGGCAATGAAAAGCTCACCCGCGAGCACATCTTCAAGTCGGCGGAAGATTACAAAAGCGAACATTACATGGGTGAGGTGGCGCGGATTCACGCCGAATTGCTGCGCCGGCCAGCCCCGCCAAAAAAGCCGGGCGCAAAGTAACTACCATCGCGTTCATTCCCTTCTGAACCAAGTTTCATGAGCGCTAACTTATCCTCCCCGAATCCTCACCCCCCATGGGTGAGGGTTTTGTTTGGGCGCAATCCGCGCTGGACGCTCATCCGCCTCCTGGTGTTGGTCCTCACGGCGTTCATCGTGTTTACTTACGTGTTGATTCCCATCCGCGTCACCGGGGTCAGCATGTGGCCCGCCTACAAGGACGGCCGGTTCAATTTCATCAATATTCTCGCCTACCGTTGGAGCAAGCCGCGGCGGGGCGACGTCGTGGTCGTGCATGTGGATGGGAAAATCGACCGCCTGTTGAAACGGGTCATCGGCCTGCCGGGCGAAACCATCGGCATTGTTGACGGCGTGGTGTTCATCAACGGAAAGCCGCTGGACGAGCCGTACGTCAAGGCCCGCATGGCCTGGCAGATCCCCACCTTCCTCCTGGACAATGACAAGTACTATGTCATCGGCGACAATCGGGACATGAGCCAGCGACGGCATGATTTCGGCGTCTGCCGCGAGCACGAGATTCTCGGCGAGGCGCTGTTTTGAACCCGCCGGTTCGCCCGGACCCAGGCACCGCGCCGCCTGGAAAAAATTCTTCGTCTCCGCGCGCATCCGTGTTTAGCTGTGGCGCATTGATTTGATGAACGCGCCGCACTCGCATCTGAAAGACCTCGATTATTCGGTCGTACAGCAATGCATGCACTGCGGCCTCTGCCTGCCGACCTGTCCGACCTACGACGCCACCAAGCTGGAGCGCAACAGCCCGCGCGGGCGCATCGCGCTCATGCGCGCCATCGCGGACGGCCGGCTGGAAGCGACCACGGCGTTCGCCGAGGAAATGTATTTTTGTCTCGGCTGTCTCGCGTGCATGACCGCCTGTCCCGCCGGGGTGAACTACGCCGAATTGTTCGAGCACGCCCGCGCCGAAGCGGAGCAAAGCGGTGTGCTCAATTCGCCCAAGCGCAGCCTCATCCGCGGCTTCACCCTGCGCTGGCTGTTCATGGACTTGAACCGGCTGCATCTGCTCGGCCTGGCGCTGCGACTGTATCAGCAACTTGGTTTCCAATCGTTTGTGCGGCGCTGCGGCGTGCTGCGGCTCATGCCCCGGCGGCTGCGCGAACTCGAAGCGATGACGCCACCGATTCAGCCGAAATTTTCCGCCGAACTCATCGCCCCCATCACGCCTGCCGTCGGGCCAAAGCGGTATCGTGTCGCCATGCTGACCGGCTGCGCGCAGGACCTGATTTTCAGCGACGTCAATCGCGACACGGTCGAGGTGCTGGCGCACAACGGCTGCGAAGTTATCACGCCGGCCGAGCAGCTTTGTTGTGGCTCGCTCCATGCCCACAACGGCGAGTGGGAGCTGGCCCAGCGGCTCGCGCGGAAAAACATCGACCAATTCCCGCCGGACCAGTTCGACGCCATCATCACCAACGCCGGCGGTTGCGGCTCGCACCTCAAGCACTACGCGAAGTTACTGGCTGGCGAACCGCTCTACGAACAGCGCGCGCACGCGTGGGATCAAAAGGTGAAGGACATTCATGAATGGCTCGCGCAGATCGGCCTCACTCCGCCGACCGGAAACGGCGCAACCCAAGTGGTCACCTACCACGAAAGCTGCCACTTGTGTCACGGCCAGAAGATCACCGCGCAACCGCGGCAGTTGCTGCGCGCGATTCCCGGCGTGAAACTCGTGGAGCTGCCCGAGGCCAGTTGGTGCTGTGGCAGCGCGGGGATTTACAACATCACCCAGCCGGAAATGGCGAATGAACTTCTGGAGCGGAAGTTGAAGCATATTAAATCCACGCACGCCAGCGTGGTGGCCACGGGAAACCCGGGCTGTCTCCTGCAACTCGTCAACGGCGCGGCGCAACAAAAGCTCCCGCTCCGCGTCGCCCATCCGGTCACGCTGCTGGCGGAAGCCTATCGGCAAAACTCCTGAACCTTTTACCCAATGCGCTCCAAACCCGAAATCATTTCGCTCCTCACGCAAACCGGTGTTATCGCCGTGGTGCGGGTCGAAAAGTCGGACCAGGTTTTGCCAGTGTGCGAGGCGCTCGCGGCGGGCGGCGTCATCGCGCTGGAAATCACCCTGACGATTCCCAACGCGCTCAGTGCCATTCGCGAAGCGAGCCGTCACTTCGGATCCCGCGCGCTGGTGGGTGCAGGCACGGTGCTGAATGCCCAGGATTGCCGGGACGCACTGGAAGCGGGCGCGGAGTTTGTCGTCAGCCCCATTTCAAAAAACGAGATTGTGGAAGCCGCCCACGCGGCCGACCGCCCGGTAATGCTGGGCGCCTACACACCCACCGAAGCGCAACTGGCCCACGAAGCCGGCGCGGACTTCATCAAGATTTTCCCCGCCGACGGATTGAGGCCGGGTTACATCAAGGCGTTGCACGCCCCGCTGCCGCATTTGCGTTTCATCCCGACAGGGATTGCGAAGGCGGACGACGTGCCGGCGTTCATCAAAGCCGGCTGCGTCGCAGTCGGCCTGGGTTCATTGCTCGTTTCACTGCCGCTCGTGCGCGAGGGCAACTGGGCGGAGTTGACCCGGCGCGCCAAGGAATTTGTGCAAGCCGTGCGGGAGGCACGATCCTTCACCGGTTAGCAGTTGGATCATCCGCCGGATGCATTAAAATCGAAGGTGCCAACGTGACCCGCGATCAACGTGCGTCAAATGGCACGCTTAAGCATGGACAATCTGTATCTCGGCATTGAAATCGGTGGCACCAAGTTGCAATTGGTCGTCGGCGATGCATCGGCGAACATCGTGCAACGCCGTCGGCTGGAGGTGACACCCTCCGACGGCGGCGCGGGCATTCGCCGGCATATTCAAACTGCGCTGCCGGCGCTGGTTGAGCGGCATTTACCGCGCGCCATTGGCGTCGGCTTCGGCGGGCCGGTGGATTGGAGGACTGGCAAAATCTGTTGCTCCCATCAAATCGACGGCTGGTCGGAATTCGAATTCGGCGACTGGCTGCGCGAGTTGACCGGGCTTCCCGTTTGCGTGGACAATGACGCGAACACCGCCGCGCTCGGCGAAGCAGCGCGGGGCGCGGGCGTCGGCTTCAACCCCGTTTTTTTTGTCACGCTTGGCAGCGGTGTCGGCGGCGGTTTGGTGGTGGACGGGAAGATTTATCACGGCGCGAAACCCGGTGAAGCCGAGATCGGCCATCTCCGGTTGGATCGACAGGGAACCATTGTGGAAGCGCGTTGCTCCGGTTGGGCGGTGGACAAAAAAATCCAGCAATTGAAAACCTCGCAGCCAGACAGCCTGCTGGCCCGTTTGGCGAGCAATGCCACTGGCGGCGTGGCCCGGCATTTGGTTCCGGCGGTGCAGCAAGGCGACGCAGCAGCGCGAGAGATTCTGACGGAGTTCGCCGCCGATCTGGCCTTCGCCTTGTCGCATGTCACCCATTTGTTTCATCCGGAAATCATCGTGCTGGGCGGTGGTTTGGCCCTGGCGGGCGAGCCCTTGCGCGCTGCGGTGGACGGGGCGTTGCGCGGCTTCGTCATGGAAGCATTCGCGCCCGGCCCAAAGCTGACGCTGGCGGCGCTGGGCGAAGATGCCGTCCCCGTCGGCGCCCTAAAACTGGCTGCGGAAGAGGCTGCTCCCGGATAAAGCTTTGTCAAAAACAAAGCGATTCAGTTACTGTCCGGGCGATGAAGAATTGGATCGCAAATTATGCAAAGGCGCAACAGGCGGCGTTGGCCTCCATCCCGGTCGATGACGTTGCGCAATTGGTTGAACTCTTCCGGCAGGCCCTCCGCGAAGACCGTCAGATTTTCGTGTTCGGCAACGGCGGCAGCGCGGCCAACGCCTCGCACTTTGCCACCGACCTCGGCAAAGGCGCCTCCGACAAACTGGGCCAGCGATTCCGCATCCTGTCGTTGAACGACAACGTGAGCTGGTTGACGGCGCTCGGCAACGACTACGCTTACGACGAAGTGTTCAGCCGCCAACTGATGAACTACGGCCGGCCGGGTGATTTAGTCCTGTGCATGAGCGTGAGTGGCAACTCCCCCAATATCGTGAAGGCCGTCGAGTGGGCGAATCAACATGGCCTCGCCTCCATCGCGCTCGTCGGTGGAAAACGCGGGCGGTTGGCGGAAGTGGCGCAGCACGTCATCGTGATCTCCTCCGAACACTACGGCCGCGTGGAAGACGCGCACATGGGTATCTGCCACATGATTTGCTACGCCTTCATGGAAAACCCGATTTTGAGTCCGAAAACCCGAATTGGCCGCAAGAGATCGCAAAGAACACAAAGAAAGACGGGTTGATCCTGATGGGCGGAGAGCGGTGAGATATTCTCCGGATGAAATCACTCCTCCGCTTCGCTTTTTGCGTTCTTTGCGTTCTTTTGCGGCAATGCAGTTTCGGAATTCGGGCTTAATCCAGACCGCGCTCTTCCAAATCAATTTCATCCAAGCCGAGATAATGCCCCAGTTCGTGGAGCAATGTGGTGCGGATTTCCTCGCGATAACTGGCTTCATCTTCCTCCGCCAAATCCCAGATGTTCTCGAGGAACAAGATGATCTGCGCGGGCAATTGCATCGCGCCGGATTCACCGTCGGGAAACGCCTCACCCACAAACAATCCCAGCGTGTCCTCCCCGATACCGTCGGCCAGCAGGACGGCATTGGGACGCGGCTCGCAGGAAACGGGTAGCTGGCACGCCTGAGCGCGCAACGGTTTGGGCAATGCGGCCAGCGTGGCGTTGATCTCCGCCCGGGCCAAAGC
>JAYUBJ010000346.1:0-5547 GCA_043740915.1 Verrucomicrobiota bacterium | reverse complement strand
TTGAACAACACGCGACGCAAGGTGGTGGGATCATTCAAGTCGGCGTAGTGCAAAAACAGCCGCTGGCCGTAGATGGCCGGGTCGTGGTAAAGATGGTTCAACCTTGAGCGGTCCAACGTGCTCGTGCGCCGCACCACGCCGTGGACTTCATAGCCCTTGTCCAGCAGCAGCTCGCTCAAATACGAGCCGTCCTGTCCAGTGATGCCAGTGATGAGCGCGCGCGGCATGGGTCTTCAATTCAACGTTCAGCGTTTCACTCTCATCCGCTCACCTTGATCTTCCCTTCGCGATGGTCTTTGAGGAGTTGGATGTCGGCATCGACCATGAGTTTGACCAACTCGGTGAACTTCGTCCTGGGCTCCCAGCCGAATTTGCGTTTCGCTTTGCCCGGGTCCCCAATGAGCAACTCCACCTCCGCCGGACGATAATAACGCGGATCAATTTCCACGAATTTCTGCCAATCCAAACCGGCGTGCGCCCCGGCGACATCCAGAAATTCCCGGATCGAGTGGGTTTCATTCGTCGCGATCACATAATCATCGGGCTGATCCTGCTGCAGCATCAGCCACATCGCCTCGACGTATTCCTTGGCGTAACCCCAGTCGCGCTTGGCGTCAAGGTTGCCGAGGTAGAGCTTGTCCTGCAGGCCCGCCTGAATATGCGCGATGGCCCGCGTGATTTTGCGCGTCACGAACGTCTCGCCGCGCCGGGGCGATTCGTGGTTGAACAGGATGCCGTTGCTCGCGTGCATCCCGTACGACTCGCGGTAATTCACCGTCACCCAAAACGAAAACACCTTGGCGCACCCATACGGACTGCGCGGATAGAACGGCGTCTTTTCGGTCTGCGGCACTTCCTGCACCTTGCCGAACATCTCGCTCGACGACGCTTGATAAAAACGCGGCTGGATGCCGGTCTCGCGAATGGCTTCCAACAACCGCACCGTCCCCGTGCCGGTGATGTCCGACGTGTATTCCGGGCTGTCGAAGCTGACGCGCACATGGCTTTGGGCGGCCAGATTATAAACCTCCTCTGGTTGGATTTTGCTGATCAACCGGGCTAGTGCGCTGGCATCGCTCAAATCACCATAGTGCAGGAACAGACGATTTTTTCCTGCGTGCGGATCGGCATAAATCGGATCCAGCCGGCCGGTATTGAACGTGCTCGCCCGGCGAATGATGCCATGCACCTCGTAGCCTTTGCCCAGCAGCAGTTCCGCCAGATAGGAGCCGTCCTGTCCCGTAATCCCCGTGATGAGTGCTTTTTTTCCCATAGAGTGCGCCCCGACCTTCGGAAAGTTCCCCGGCGATGGCAAGCTCAGAAACAACTACGGATTGCGGATGGTCTGCAGAAACCTGTTTAACAACTCGGCTTGATCGCCGTTAAGCTTGGCTTCGCCGCGCATCCGTCCCATCCAATGGTTCCAATCGAAATCATTGTAGGCGGCTGGGTCGTAAAACTGATGGCACTTGGCGCACTTGCCCATGTAAACCTCGCGGCCTTTCTTGATCTCGACCACCGAGGCGATCGTGCCATCCGCACGTTCCGAATGATTGTCGGCAATGGATTCCTTCGTCGATGCAGCCAGTTCCTTCGAATCGGATGATCGGCCACCGGATCCGGTCTTGTTTTGTGTTTTCGTCGCTGAAAATTTTCTGAGCGCGGCCCAGCCGCCGAGCGATCCCGCGACGAGCACGATGACCGTGAGGGCGGCGATGCGGCCGAAATGGCGTCCGCCTTTCGCCGGAACATTCGCGGCGCGCTTGGGCCGCGGGCGGCCCGTGCTGAGCGTGGTCTGGCCCTGGCAATGCGGACATGCGACCGTGGCCCCCGCCGCGTCCTCGGGAAACTCGAGGTGCGTGCCGCAATGTTCGCAACTGCATTTGGAAAACTTGGCCATCAATACTTTTCTTTAATCGGATCACCGGGCAGAGTTCAATTCCAGCACGCACCGAAATCCGTAGAGGCCGCCGCGGGCGTCGGGCGTGTTGAGGTAACGGTACGCCGAGAGCAGATTCATCGGCTCCAGCATAATCCAGGAAGCCCCGCGAAGCACTTTGTATTTGGTGCCGCCGCCGTCTTCATTCAGCCAGAGTTTGTGTTCGAGCCGGATTTCGCTCGGGTTCATTTCCTTGCGATACCAATCGTCCACCCACTCGAACACATTGCCCGCGAGATCGTAAATGCCAAACCGATTCGGCGCGCAACTCCCCACCGGCGCGGTGTTTTCGCCGCCCTCGGGGATGAAGGCCGGCGGGAGATCACCCACGAGTTTGGGTGGCGGCCACTGGTTGCCCCACGGATATTTGTCCGGGCCGATGGCCGCGTCCCATTCCTTGTCGGTGGGCAGACGGTATTGAGCCTGCGCTCCAATGCGGCCGGATTTTTTTTCCTGTTCCGTCAGCCAACGGCAAAACGCCGACGCTTCCTCCCAACTCAGATTACTGGCCGGATGCGTGGGTTTCAGGACGGCCTTCGAGTCGGCGCGCGTGCCGGTGCTGTCGAGATACGCGGCAAAATCCTGTCCGCGAGTTTCCCAGATGCTGAAGAGCACGGACGTTCCCGGCACCGGAACGAACTTCATGCCGAGACTGTTCTCGAAAGGCTGCTCCCGCGAGGCGGAGACTTTGCCGGGCTTGCCCGCTTCTGTGGCTGGCTTCGAGTTGGAAGTTTTGGCCGGCCCGCACCCGCTCATCATCAACGGGAGCAGGACCAGAAGTTGAACTCTAATTGCGATGGCAGAACCAAATTTCAAGGCGCCAGATGTTTCGCCGAGCCGAACCCCGACCGCCAGCAAAAAAGGGGGAAAGAACTGGAGCGCCGGTCTTCGACCCGGCACGAAAGAGCCAGCCCCACCAACCCACCGGTCAGGGACCGGCGCTCTGGCTCTCGGGAGCATTCTGAATGGATCCGTCGCGCTCTTCCTCGAAGGCGCGTTCGGTCTCACGTTCCCCATCGTTTCGCGAGAATGGCTTCGCTGCTTGGCAATCATCGGTAACGTCGCTGCTGGTCAGGTTGAGCCTTTCGAGATTCTGGCATTGATTCAACAGCGGCAAGTCACCATCTCCGAAATTCGTCTGAAACAGGACCAGGCGACGAAGCTGCGCGAGGCTCCCGAGCTCCGCAACCTCATCGGAAGCTAACCGCATGTCGTTGAGCAAAAGTTGAATGACATTGCCGTCATGATCCCGTTCAACCCGGGCCACGACCGTCCCATCCGCGTGTCGTAATTCGGTGGCCTCCGCTCGCGTCACCATGTCCGCCCCAGATGCCGCTGAAGCAATCAGCAGGACCGTAACCGCGAGTGTTATTTGCCGTATCATCAAGAAGGTCCACTTAGCATGCGGCCTTAACCGGCGGCGCGCGGTTTGTCTCGACCATGCATGCCACTTGCTACTACTTTTCACCTCACCATGCAATTGCCTACCATCATGATTCCGCAAGGCTTTTCCCGGCGTTCATTTCTCAAAACCTCCGCCGTCCTGGTCGGGGGTGCACCGCTCCTGACTGGTTTGCTCCAGGCCCAAGCGGACGCAGCCAAAGCGCCGCTCATGGCCTATGTGGGCACATTCAGTTCTCCACTTCGCGACACTCTGCCCACCCAGGTGGATCTGCCACCCGGAAATGGACGCGGCATTCACTTGTATCAGGTGGACCGGAACACTGGAGCCATGATGCCACGCGGTGTCCATGAACTGGGAACCAGCCCAAGTTGCCTGGCGCTTAACGCCGCCGGGAGCCGTCTGTATTCTGCCAATGAGACCGACCGCGTGGGCGAAGGCAACGAAGGCACCGTCAGTGCCTTCGCCATCAACCGGACTGACGGCCAACTGAAACTGCTAAATACCGTCCGTTCCGGCGGCGCAGGTCCCACTTATGTGAGCGTCCATCCGTCCGGACGATTCGTGTTCGTGGCTAATTATTTTGGCGGCTCCGTGGCGGTGCTCCCGATCCTGCCGGACGGCCGCCTGGGTGCCGCCACGGACATCCAACGCGATGCCGGAAAACTCGGACCCACCAAAGCTACTAACACGCCCACGGGCAGCTTTGCCTTCAGCGGACATGACCGCACTCACGCTCACATGATCCAAGCCGATCCCTCGGGTCGATTCGTTTTGCATGTCGAACTGGGCTTGGATCAAATCTTCGTCTGGAAATTTGACGAGCAGAATGGCGCGCTCACGCCGAATGATCCCGCCGCGATTTCACTGCCGCCCGGCGACGGGCCGCGACATTTCCATTTCCATCCCAATGGACGCTGGTTTTATTCCATTCAGGAGGAAGGCTCGAACCTTGTATTATTCGATTACGATGCGGCAAAGGGGAAGCTGACACCCCGGCAAACCATTTCCAGCCTGCCGCCCGGGTTCGCCGGCAGTAATTTCTGCTCCGAGATTATGGTTTCCGCCGATGGCCGGTTCGTCTATGCGGGCAACCGTCTGCACGACAGCATTGCGATCTTTTCCGTGAGCGCCACCGGAACCCTGACTTTTGTCGGCGAAGAATGGACGCATGGGAACTATCCGCGCAGCTTCAATTTCGATCCCACGGGCCGGTTCCTTTACTGCTGCAATCAGCGCGGTGACAATGTCGCGGTCTTCCGCGTGGATCGCAAAACGGGCGGTTTAATTTTCACCGGCCATTATATCCCCGTTGGCAATCCTTCAATCATTGTGTTCCTCGATCTTGCGAAGGTGGGCTGAGGTCACCTGCTCAAAACCGCTCAAAACCGGAGGCTGAAAATCTTCAGGCCGCTCGCTTTGCCGTCCACCGGATCGCGTGCCACATTCTGCTCCCCGTTTCCGTACTGGGCAGGCGCCAGCGGATTGATGAGTTGAACGGGGCGATCCGTCTTGGCGCATTGCACCGCAATACCATCGAGGCTGACGGATTTGCGGACGACCTCCTTGGGGGCGGCCCGATGCTCGCTCCCACGGGAGGTTTTCTGCTTTACCTGGAATTTATCCTTGGTCGGCGCATCCGCAGCGGTGGCAACCGCTGCCGCTGCCAGCATCAAGGTCAGGAGAGTGACGGTTTTCATAGAGAGACCTTTCCGGAGCAGGCTCGGATATTTTTCCCAGGCTGTCAATCGGCGCCGTCGCGAAAACATTTTTCCCAACCGCGAATGGACGCGAATGAACGCCACTAAGGACCAACTGGGGCAGCGCAGATTGGAAATCTGCGGTATCGCGGATTGGCAATCCGCTGGGCGTACGCCATGTCGAACCGCTGCCGACTGCCATTCGGCGAAACGGCAGAGTGCCACTCTGAGCTACCTGATTCATGTCCAATCGTGTTTTCCTCTGCCGAAGGACGCCAAATTTTGCCGCGGACAAGCTTGAAGTATCGGGTTACCTTTGTGTAATTATTGGTGCCGATGAACCCGATGAAACTATTTCCGCTCCGCATCCGGTCGCGCATTCAGCTTGCGGTGGGTTGCTTGTTCATAGGGTTGCTGCTTTCCGGTTGCTCCTCGTTCAACGGTCAATGGCAGAAAGCGGCTGCTCAGCCCGCGCCCACCGCGGACATTCTGGGCCGCTGGCAGGG
>JAYUBJ010000345.1:0-1619 GCA_043740915.1 Verrucomicrobiota bacterium | reverse complement strand
CTTCTGCAACCAGTCCAACGCCGTCTGCGCCGATTGCCGGTTCCCGGAACTGGTGCGTGCGATTCAGGTTTAACCGCGAATGAAAAGGCGCGCAGCCGGGCGCGCAGCGGGTTTCTGGTGATAATTTGCGTGCATCTCCACGATGCGAGCGCATCAATATCTGCACACGCAATTCCCATTAACACACAACGCAACACTGTTATGGTCAAAATCCCCGTCCTGCGCTGGGGCCAGCCTTACGAAAGCCTCGAGAACGACCCGGTCATCCACTTCGGCACCGGCGAAACCCTCGCCCAGGTGAGCCGCGCCAACCCCGGCCTCCTCGCCAAAGACATGAAGAAGGCCGCGCGCGCCCGCGAATTGCTCCGCGAAGTCCCCATCACCGAACTCGTGCAGCGCATGAAAAAGGCCGCCGACCATTATCGCGATGGCACCCTCCCAATGGGCGACGGTGTGCAATCTCCCGACGATTTCGCCCGGCAACAGTCGGCGTCCACCGGCCTGCCGGAGCACATGTGCAAGTTCAACATGTCGAAGAACCATTACGTGCTCTCGAACATGGACCGCATCCTCGACTGCCTCACGCGCGGGCTGCCGTTGGAAATTCTCACGCGCGGTTACGGCATGGAAAATCGCGGCGTGGTCGTGAGCTACCAGGCCCAGACGCCGGTGCTCGGCATGGTGCTGCCGTCCAATTCGCCGGGCGTCCACACGCTCTGGCTCCCCGTGGTGACGATGCAAATTGGATTGATCCTGAAGCCCGGACCCCAGGAACCGTGGACGCCCTATCGCATGGCGGCGGCGTTCAGTGCGGCGGGCATTCCGCCGGAGTGCATCGGCATTTATCCCGGTGCGGGCGAGATGGGCGCTGAGGTGGTCGAACGCTGCCGGCGCACGATGATTTTTGGCAGCACGGAAACGGTGAAGCGCTACGAGGGCAACCCGCGCGTGCAAGTGCACGGCCCCGGCTTCAGCAAAGTCCTGCTCGGCGACGACGTGGTGGATGACTGGCCCAAATACATTGATCTCATTGCTGACGGCATTTACCTCAACAGCGGTCGGGGCTGCATCAACACGTCGGGCATCTGGGCCTCGCGCCACACGAAGGAAATCGCGGTGGCGCTCGCGGAACGGCTTGGTCCCATTGACGTGCTGCCGCCGGAAGATCCGAAGGCCGCGCTCGCGGCGTTCACCGTGCCGGGCCAGGCGCAGGCTGTGAATGCGACCATCCTCGAAAAAATGAAGGAGGACGGCGTGGAGGACCTGACGGCGAAGTTCGGCCCGCGCCTCGTTGAAAGGGAACGTTGTGCTTATCTGCGCCCATGGATCATCCATTGTGACTCGCCGGAGCGGAAGATTGCGAACACGGAATACATGTTTCCCTACGCGACGGTCGTGCAATGTCCGCAAGACCAGATGATCGAGAAGATCGGCCAGACGCTCGTGGCCTCGTGCATCACGAACAACACGGCGTGGGAGCAGCAACTCATCGAGGCGACGAACATTGATCGGTTGAACATCGGTCCGCTGCCCACCATCAAGCTCGACTGGCTCCAGCCGCACGAGGGCAACATCGTGGACTTCCTCTTCCGCGCCCGCGCCTTCCAGACCACGCCGGA
>JAYUBJ010000344.1:0-1621 GCA_043740915.1 Verrucomicrobiota bacterium | reverse complement strand
TTTTGAAATGCCAGTAGGAATAGGTGGAGATGGCGAGTTTGACCTTTTTCTTCGTGGCGGACTTGGGCGCCGCCACGGCGGTGGATGGGATCGCGCCGGCGGCGAGTGAAGTGCCGGTGATCACGCTGCTGGTGAGAAAAGTTCGGCGGGTCAGTTTCATGGTGGATGGAATGTGGCTGAGGTTTTGCCCGCTGGTTTAGCGCAATCTCCTGACTTGGGAAACCCAAATAGCTGCGCGAGACCGTCACGATGGTTGCACTTCGCTTCCGGCGCGCAGCACTGCCGCCACAACCTGGTCCACACTGAGACCGTGCATGCAGCGGAAATCGATGGGGCATTCGCGCAAAAAACAGGGAGCGCAGGGCACATCGGACTTCAGCAGTTGATGTCGGGCATCGCTGGGCAGTCCCGGGCCGGTCAACTCGGGCGAGGTGCTGCCGAACAGCGCCACCACCGGTGTGCCCACAGCCGCCGCCAGGTGCATCGGGCCGGTGTCGTTCGTGAGCAGAACGCGGCAGGCCTTGAGCGCGGCGCAAAGTTCGCGCAACGAGGTTTGGCCTGCGAGATTCAGCACCAGGGCTGGCGCAATCGGTGCGCGGCCGGCGGCCGATTGAATCTGCGCGGTGATGTCTGCCGCCAGATCCGTGTCTGCTTTCCCGCCAAAGATAATCCAGCGGCAGTCCGTGCGCGCTTGCAACTCGAGAGAGGCGGCCACAAAACGCTCGCGCGGCCAGCGCTTGGCCGGACCGTATTCCGCACCGGCATTCAAGCCAAACCAAGGGCGAGAATTCTCGGCGAGGCCGAAGCGCTGACGCACCTCCGCCACCTCCGCATCGGTCACGTGGATGAGCGGCGGCAACGGTTTGGCGCTCGCGCCCAAGGCGGAAGCCAGGTGCAAATAATGATGGAGATGGTGTGCGCTCGCGGGAATTGCGGCGGCGGCGGCTGGCGGCGGCGACTGGATCAACTGCTTTATTTCAGCCACGGAACGTTTGCGCATGGGTCTCGCTTCTGGCCGGGGTTGGATGGGCTGCGTCAACAACCAGTTTCGGCCCGCGCCGTCGTAACCAACGCGGTGCTGAATCCGCGCCAGCCAAGCTTCCAGGGCGGAACGGGTGGAGTTGGGCAGAATGAGCGCGGTTTGAAATTGTTCCGCGCGGAGACGCCCGGCGACCGACCACACATTTTCCCCGTTCGCGAAGGTGAGCACGGAATCGACGGCGGGATGTTGCTGCCAAAGTCCGGCCAATTTTTCGTGGGTCAGCAGGGCAATGTGCGCTTCCGGATGCGCCTCGCGAAGCCGCAGCAGGGCGGGCGTGGTCATCACGGCATCCCCGAGCCAGTTCACGCCCCGCACCAAAATGCGGCCCGGCGGGGCAATGGTGGAGGGCGGATTCATTGTGTGCTGGATTGAGGGTCGGGTGTGGTCTCCGGTTCGGCGGTGGCGTCGGAATGCGCCGGAGAATTTTTTCGGTATTTGCCCGGCTTCCACCGGTTATGCACCCAGAACCAGTTCGCCGGATCACGCCGGATGGCCGCCTCGAAAGCCCGGTTGACGTCGAGTGAAATATCTTCGACGGAGCGGGGCTGGCCGTTCACGTGGGTGGGGATTTCGTCACCC
>JAYUBJ010000343.1:0-5568 GCA_043740915.1 Verrucomicrobiota bacterium | reverse complement strand
GGGAGTGCGTTCGTGTTCGATGCGCGAACGCATTTTCGCAATGTCCTGTTTCCAATTCGAGGTCCAGCACGCCAACGGCAGACTGGGTTGACTGAAGTTGGTGAGGGTCGATGCAAGTTTCTGAACCCCTTCCCGGACCTCCGGGTCGCCGGCAATGGGACGCGCGCGGCTGAGCGCTTGAATTTCCCAAAGCAGGGCGCGCTGGCGATAATAGTCTTCGTAGGCTGCGAGCGTGTTCACCAGCAGACCCTTTTCACCGTCAGGCCGCAACCGGGCATCGGTCTGGAACACAATGCCCAGTTCGGTCTGGCGGGAAAGCAAGTCCATGATTTCAGCCGCCCAACCCTGCGTTTGCGGCAGGTTTTTGGTCTTGGAGGGTGCGACGAACAGGACGTCCAAATCCGATCCGTAATTGATTTCCTCGCCGCCGAGCTTGCCGAGGCCGATGATCGCAAACGGCGCGACCTTGAGTCTGTACTTACGCAGCAGCACCTCGAGGGCGTATTGGAGGCAGGCGTCGGCCAGTGCGGACAGTTCGGTCAGGTTTTGTTCGAAATCCGCCAGGCCGAGAATATCGCGCAGGCCAATGCGCATCAATTCCGCCTGATGATACCGGCGCAGCCAGAGGTGCTGGTCGGCGTCGACGAGCCCGTGAATCAGGTCTTTCAGGATTTCTGCGGCACCCTTGGTGCGCCGTAAACGTCCGCTTTCCGCCAGATCATCCACCAAGTCGGGAGTGCGGATCGCGATTTCCGCCAGGAATTCCGACCGGTCAAAGAGCAGCAGCAACAATTCAAACAGTGAGGGGTTGCCGGCCCAGGTTTCGTAAAGCAGGGCGCGCGCGCCGTACGCAGTGATGAAGCTGTCGAGCCGCGCCAGCACGCGATCCGGGTCGGAGAGGGTGGAAGATCTAAGATTTGAAATTTTCGATTTTGAATTCCTGGCCGGACACAGCGCGAGGAACTTGGGCAACAGTTGCAACGCCAGGTCGGTGGTGCGGGCCGAGACATGAACGTAACCAGGGCCGTTCACGAATTCCTGGATCAGACGAAAGGCCTGGTCGGCGTCGCGAAACGAATGGTTCGCGAGGAGCGCCTTCCAGCCGGCTTCACCCGCCGCCAAGTCCCGCGGCAATGTGCTGGCTGGTCCCGGCGTTTCCGCACGAAACAGTTTGTCATATAACTCCCGAACCGACGCGGTATGCGTCTGCCGCGCGGATTCAAATTCCGCCAACGTGGCAAAACCCATGAGCATCGCCAGCCGCTCCCTCGCCTTGCGCTCCGTGGGAATGGTATGGGTCTGCAAGTTGTTCTCCATTTGCAGCCGGTGCTCGATGTCACGCAAAAATCCGTAGGCCTTCGCCAACACCAACGCGTCCTCCGCCGTCAGCAAATTGTAGCGCACGAGCTTTTCGAGGATCGGCAGCGTCTGCGCGCCCTGGAGAAAGGGGGTGCGGCCCGCGTGCAGCACCTGAAGCGTCTGCACGATGAACTCGATTTCGCGGATGCCCCCACGCCCTAATTTGACATTGCGATCCAGTTCACCGGCCTTGACCACCTTGGATTCGATTCGTTGTTTCGTGGCGGCGACCTCGGAGAAAATACGTTTGTCCAGCGAGCGGGGATAACGAAATGGCTGGATCATTTCCACAAACTCCATCGCGAGCGCCGCATCGCCCGCCACCCCGCGCGCCTTGATCAGCATCATTCTTTCCCAGGTCTGCCCCCACTGCGCGTAAAAAGTTTCGTAGCTGTCCAGGGAACGGACAAGTGGTCCAGCGTTTCCTTCCGGCCGCAGCCGCAGATCGATACGATATAAAGCCCCCTCCGGCGCCAGTTTTCCGACTTCCGCGATGAACTGCTCGGCCAGCCGGGTGAAGAATTTATGATTGCTCAGCCCCTTGCCCGTCACCGTCGATTTCTTCGGCGGGTCTTTGAAAACAAAACCCTCTTCGCTGTAAACGAACAGCACATCGACATCGGAACTGTAATTCAATTCCTGCCCACCGAGCTTTCCAAGACCCAGGACAGCGAAACGGGTCGGCTGCCAACGCTCACCGGCGTCGAGATGATACGGCTGACCGAAGCGATCGGTGAGTTGGGTCAGGCAAAGTTCGAGCACCGTGTGGAGACAGACATCGGCGACATCGGAAATCTCCCGCGTGATTTCTGAGAAATTCGTGAGGCGCGCAAGGTCGCGCGCGGCGATGCGCAACATTTCGCGCTGTTTGAATTCGCGAAGCTTCGAAAAGGCTTGGGTGAAGTCACGCGGCTGCAAGGCGGGCTTGAGCCACGCGTTTACTTCCCGGCGCAATCCTTGTTCCAGTCGCGGGTGTTTCGATTGTCCCGGGTCGAGCGCGGTCGCGAGCCAGTCAGGGTGCGCGATGAGCAGTTCGCTCAACGCTTGCGAACCGCTGAACAGCGCGGCCAGCAGTTGCGCCTGCTGCGCTGAAGCCCGCTTCAAGGCCGCCGCCGCCGGGGTGTTCTTGAATTGCTCCAGATACTGGCTGGCGCGCTTCGGATCGGCGCACTGCTCGAGCGCGTGGGGCCACACCAGACTTCTCATGGCGCGATTTTATCCGGAACCATTTAGAAATGGAAACCACGAATGGACACGAATGTGATGAAATCGCCGCTTTGGAACGGACCGCGAGTTGTCTCAACTCGCAGCGCGTGGCGGACCCGGGACGGCTGGGTAAATATCAATGCGTGTGAGTTGGCGATGCGCTGCGGTCTGGGACAAACCGCGGTCCTCCGTGTCCCGGGATTTCCCGCAACTATTCGTGTCCATTCGTGGTTCACGCTAAAAGCGGCGGTTGAACCGCAGATTAACGCAGCTAGGAAAGGGGTTGGACTGCCCGGAGTCATACCCAGCGGAGTGAATCCCTCACGTTGTCCTTGTGCCTTAAGTTCCATGGCGGTATCTGCGTTCATCTGCGTTCATCTGCGGTTTCTAGCTTCAACTGCCCGCCCCGGTTTTACTGCTGTTTGTTCTCGCCCAGTTGGACTATATTCGGCCCATGCAAAACGCTACTTCCGTCGAACTGGCCCGCGATTGCGAGGCCATCCAGATTCCGGTCGGCAACGTGGTGACGCTGCCCGCCGGGACGCCCGTGGACATCACCCAAACGCTGGGCGGCACGTACACGGTGTATGCCATGGGCGGCTTGTTCCGTATTGCCAGCAAGGACGCCGACGCTTTGGGCCTGCAACCGCCGACCGATATTGCGCCCGTCATGTCCGCCAACGAGCCGGTGAATGAAAAAACGATTTGGGACACGTTGAAGACCTGTTACGACCCGGAGATTCCGGTGAACATCGTGGACTTGGGATTGGTGTACGACATGGGGATCGAACCGCTGCCCGCCGGCGGCAACAAAGTGTTCGTGAAGATGACCCTGACCGCGCCGGGTTGCGGCATGGGTGCGACCATCGCGGGGGACGCGCAGCAAAAGCTGCTTTGTCTGCCCGGCATCGCGGACGCGAGTGTGGAAGTCGTTTGGGACCCGCCTTGGCACCAATCCATGATCACCGCCGATGGTCGCAAGGTCTTGGGATTGGAATAGTGAAGGAAGTGCGCGTAGCGCGGTTGTCCTCGGCTGCGAGTTCTCGGGGCGTCCCCGCCCCGTGGACCGGGCTCTGGCCCCGGACAGCGGCTGTCGGGGCCAGAACTCGCCGGCGGGGACGCCTACGCTACGGGGGCGATCGCCAGTTGCACTCCGCACTCGTTCAGGACTCGGAAAAAGTTTTGACAAACCGGCCTAGCCCTCTACATTCACGCACTCTGGATGGGGTCTTAGCTCAGTTGGTAGAGCACCACAATGGCATTGTGGGGGTCAGGGGTTCGAATCCCCTAGGCTCCACCATCCTTCGCAACACGGGCCTTCGGAGCTGGTGTTCTGATTTCAACGGACCGCGAGTTGTCCCAACTCGCAGCGCGTGGCCCACAATCCAGCGTTGAGATTTCCCAGCCGTGTCTGCACTTTCACGACCTGCGAGTTGAGACAACTCGCAGTCCGGCCCGCAGGGCAAACTGTACCGCTACCCGTCTGGAACACGATTTGACCTCGCGCCGCTTTTCCCGCAAACTCGACACATGGCAAATTCGTTTGGTCACCTCTTTCGCATCACCACCTGGGGTGAATCCCACGGCGGCGGTGTGGGTGTGGTCGTCGATGGCTGCCCGCCCCGGCTGGCTTTGACCGAAGCGGATATCCAGCCCGATCTGGATCGTCGCCGTCCGGGCCAGTCCAGGATTGTCTCGCCGCGCAAGGAATCGGACACCGTGCAAATCCTTTCCGGCACCTTTGGAGGCAAGACACTGGGCACGCCCATTGCCATGTGGGTGAAAAACGAGGACGCCCGCGCGGAAGCGTATTCCGAGATGGCCACGAAGTTTCGCCCGTCGCACGCGGATTACACTTACTTCGCCAAGTTCGGCATCCGGGCCTGGCCGGGTGGGGGACGGAGCAGCGCACGCGAGACGATTGGACGGGTCGCCGCGGGTGCGATTGCGAAAAAGATTTTGCGCGAGCGGTTCGGTGTGGAAATTCTCGCGTACGTCCAGCAGGTGCAACGGCTGGTCGCCGAGGTGAACGCCGACACGGTGAAGTTGAAAGAGATCGAAGCCAACATCGTCCGCTGTCCCGACTCCGCTATGGCGGAGAGAATGATCCGTCTCATCGAGCGGACGCGAAAGGCGGGCGACAGCGTGGGCGGCATCGTGGCGGGCGTGGCGCGCGGGGTACCCGCTGGGTGGGGCGAACCGGTGTTTGACCGGTTGGAAGCCGACTTGGCGAAGGCGATGTTGAGTCTTCCCGCGAGCAAGGGCTTTGACATCGGCTCCGGGTTCGGCGGGATTCTACTGACCGGCACGCAGCACAATGACGCGTTTCGCGCGAAGGGCGGCAAAGTTTTTACGACGACGAATCGGTCCGGCGGCATTCAAGGGGGCATTTCCAACGGGGAAAATATTTACTTCCGGGTCGCGTTCAAGCCGGTGGCCACGGTGATGCACGCGCAACAGACGGTGGATGTAAAACTGCGCAACACCACGCTCACCGGCCGGGGCCGGCATGACCCGTGTGTGCTGCCCCGCGCCGTCCCGATGGTGGAGGCGATGACCGCGTTGGTGCTGGTGGATCACGCCTTGCGGCAGCAGGCGCAGTGCGGGTGAACGGAGTGTTCCCCGTTCAAATCAATTTATTCTCGTCCCGGACAATCCGCACCACGAACCAGTGGATGATAAATCAGCAGTCCACCGAGAAATGCGTTCTTGTTCATGGCCGGTCTTCCGGGCATCTCTGTGTCGATGCGGGGTCGCGCTCAACCAAAACCGCACGCTACCGCGTCAGCCACCAGGCAAGGATTTGTTGGTGCGCGAAAATCCAGATCGTCGCGGCCAGGGCGATGTAGGGGCCGTAGGGCAGTTTGCTCGACCAGGCCTGTTTCCGGCACGCGATCAAAACGACGCCGACGACCGCACCGATCACGGCGCTGACCGTCAGCGAAAAAATCACCGCCCGCCAGCCGAGGAACGCGCCGATGGCGGCCATGAACTTCACATCAC
>JAYUBJ010000342.1:0-1627 GCA_043740915.1 Verrucomicrobiota bacterium | reverse complement strand
CTCCACCGGGCGCCATCCAACGACTGGCATTCAAGCTGCTGACTTCTCAATATGATCGTTCAGTCCAGCAGAAAACGTTTTGCCCAGCCGCTGCAAGTTCGGGTGGATGATCATGGAGTAATTGTGTTGAGCCTAAAACCCCAGGAGATTCATCCAGCGAGCGAAGCACCACCGAGCACCAGCCGGTGGCAAGCCATCAAGGACCGGTTCGACCGCTTGATTGACTATCTATTTGATGCTGCCTAGCCCGCCCTTCCTCGCCAGTGATTGCCAGCTCCCGGACCGCTGCCCGGAACATTCCGGGCCACCACCCCGACCTCGTTTCGGCACAGTCAGAGATTGACAGTGGCGGCTCCACTCTCTAACGTCCGCGCGTAAATACCGCGTAGCTACGCCCCGAATTTACACTTCGGGGATTTTTATTGTCCGCGCGGAACGCAGCGAACTATGGCCAATACAATTCTAGTGGGCGCCCAATGGGGCGATGAGGGCAAAGGGAAGATCATCGACGTCCTGACCGAGCAGGCGGACATCGTCGTCCGCACGCAAGGTGGCAACAACGCGGGCCATACCGTCTTCATCGGGCCGAAGAAATATGTGCTGCATCTGATTCCCTCCGGAATTCTTCGTCCCGGAAAAAAATGCATCATCGGCAACGGGGTGGTCATTGACCCGATCGGCTTGGTGGAGGAAATCGACGGCTTGCTGCGGCTTGGGATCAAAGTGAACGGCAATTTGTTTGTCAGCGAGACCGCGCACATTGTGCTGCCCTACCATCGGGAACTCGACGCCCAACGGGAAATCCTCAAGGGCAAAAATAAAATTGGCACCACGAAGCGCGGCATCGGCCCGGCCTACGGCGACAAAGCGGCGCGCACCGGCTTGCGGGTGATTGATCTCGTCAACCCGGAACGTTTTAACGCGAAGCTCCGGTTGAAGATCAAAGAGAACAACGAGATTCTCAAGGCCTTTGGCGCGCCGCCCCTTTCGTTCAAGAAAGTTCACGACGCCTACCGGGTCGCCGGCGACCGTTTAAAACCGTTTGTGGCCAACACCGTGGTCATGTTGCACGAAGCCTCCCGGCGCAAAGCTGATGTGCTCTTCGAGGGCGCGCAGGGCACGTTTCTGGACATCGATCACGGCACTTATCCCTACGTCACGTCTTCGAACACCACCGCCGGCGGCGCCTGCACCGGCTCGGGCGTGCCCCCGAACCGCATGGATCGCGTCGTCGGCGTGATGAAAGCTTACACGACCCGCGTCGGGGAAGGGCCGTTGCCGACGGAGAACGCGGAAATCGCCGACCTGCTCCACGGCATGGGCCGGGAATTTGGCGCGACCACCGGCCGTGCCCGCCGCTGCGGTTGGTTCGATGCCGTGGCCACTCGCCACGCCACAATGGTCAATGGCATCGACGAATTGGCCGTGACCAATCTGGATGGATTGGACACTTTGGACACGATCAAAGTCTGTGTCGGCTATCGCGTCGGGGCGGTGAAATTTGACACCATTCCGAACGACATCGAAGTGCTCGCTTTGTGCGAACCCGTCTATGTCGAGTTTCCCGGCTGGAAAACGCCGACCGACCAGGCGCGCACCTGGAAGGAACTTCCGGCCAAAGCGCGCA
>JAYUBJ010000341.1:0-5590 GCA_043740915.1 Verrucomicrobiota bacterium | reverse complement strand
ATCGCGGATAAGTTTACCCTTCTGCGCTCCATGTATCAGAAAGCCGGGGGGCATCCGGCGGGATCGATGCAATTGCTCTCCGGCGATTCCGATGAGCGCGACAAACCCAAGCCCCGCCTGCCGGATTGGATGTCGGCCGCCAACTATCTGCGTTCGCGGGAAGGCCGGCGGACGAACCCGCTGCCCAATTATGTGGGCGTGAATCCGATTTCGAGTTACACCGGGCCGGCTTATTTGGGAGATGCGTATTCGCCCTTCGCCATTTCCGCTGATCCGAACCGGCCGGACTTCGAGGTGCCGAACATCGGCCTGGCCAATGCGTCGGAAGGCGCGCGCGTCAGCAATCGGGTGGCGCTGCGGCAGAGTCTCGACAAATTGGAGCGCAAGTTTGACAAAGCTGGCGAGCTGGGGGCGTTGGACCATTTCGAAGCGCAGGCGATGGCGTTGTTGACCAATTCGCAAACGCGTGATGCCTTTGACTTGAACAAGGAGGACGCCCGCACGCGGGATCGTTACGGCCGCAACACGTGGGGCCAGCAACTATTGCTCGCGCGGCGTTTGGTCGAGGCGGGCGTGGAAATAATCACGAGTGAATTGAGCGGCCCGCTCTGTGGTCGCACCGGTGTGTGGGACGACCACGCTGTCGATCATCACATCTTCGACGTGCTGCGCTTTCGCATGGGCAACTACGATCAGGCGGTCTCGGCCCTCATCGAGGATATTTATGCGCGGGGTCTTGATAAACGCGTGCTGGTCGTGGTGACCGGCGAGTTTGGACGCACCCCGTTGATCAGTTACGACCGCAGCACCGGAGGTGGAGATGGGAGCGGACCGGCGGGCACCACGCAACCGGGGCGCGATCATTGGCCGCAGGCTTTCAGCAATCTCTGGGCGGGCGGAGGCATTCAGACGGGTGGGGTGATTGGAGCGACCGACAAGCGCGGTGAGAACGTCACCGAACGCGCCTGTGGTCCCGGCGATTTTCTGGCGACGATCTATCACCATCTGGGGATTGATGCCCTCAAGGTCACGATCAATGACTTCAATGGTCGGCCCACCGCACTGGTGGACAATGGCAGGCCCATCCCTGAACTGATCAGTTAAGCTAAAAATGCGGGGAGATTTTTAGCCGCGAAAAGGCACAAAAGGCACAAAATCAAAAATCTCCAGGTGGAGAAACCCAGTTCGCATAAGCCCTATGCGGAACAATTTTCTTCAACCGCGAATGGACGCGAATTAACGCGAATGAAGACCGGAGTGAATCGGATTTTGGCGTGAGCCTTGGAAGCCCATCAAAAAGTGGTTTCAAAAACGGACCTCAAGACGCCTTCCCAGCCCACATATTCGCGTCTATTCGCGTCCATTCGCGGTTACGTTCTGCTTGATTCCGGTTTAGTCTTTTTTTGCGCCTCTTGTGCCTTTTCGCGGCCAATCCTGCTGCTTATTGCAGGTTCCTCTTCCCGGTGGGCAACCTTGTTTCACTGCCGGCCCACACCGAGTGCATCCGCCACGCGGTTGATGTAGTTGAACCAAGCGGCAATCAGCGTGATCTGCAGGATGGCGCGGTCGTTGAAGCCGGCCGCATGTAGACGCTCGTGGTAGGCGAAGGTGATCTTCGTGGCATCGCGCGTCATTTGATCCACGTACTCGAGCATCGCGCGATCCTCGTCCGAAATGGGTGCCGCACGAAAATCCTTCCGCAACGCTTCCACCAGCGCATCATCCAGGGAAACCTGACGCAGAAACTCTGCGTGCGATTCCAGTCAGTAATGGCACCGGTTGGTCGCCGAGACGACCGTGGTGATCATCTCGTGCTGCCGGCGTGTGAGCGGCAGGGTGGGCGACAGGAGGACGCCGAAGGTCGAAAAGGCATGACGCAACGCTTCCGGGATCAACGTATGCGTCGCCACGATGCTCTCGGACTTGGCACCTTCCGTGGCCGGCACAGACTCTATATATTCGAGCGGATACAACGCCATTTGCGCCTCCATTGCCTGGCGGAGTTGGGCGTCCGCCTCGGAGGGGGGAATGGTCTTGATCCAAGTCAAGCCCTGATTTGAGGGCAAGCTGCCGAGGGAGGCAAGTATTTAGGGATGACCCGCTTTGAGATTGGAGCGCGAGTTGTCCCAACTCGCAGCACGTGAAAAAACCGAGGTGCCGGGGGTGATTTGCGCGCTGGCTGGATGGCGACGCGCTGCGAGTTGAGACAACTTGCGCTCCGAAAGCCCGCGGGTGGCGCTGCCTATTCCTGAACCAAAATGCCCTTGTTCACCTTCAAGTACTTTTGCAGCACTTCCTTGCCGGACAGGGAAATGGGGGCGCGGTGGTTCTTGCCCTTATAGTGCTTGTAATGCACCAATCTCTTGCCGACCAACTGGATTTGGAGATTGGAATCCTCCAATTGCCAGACCTGACCGCTTTCCAATGGTTTCAATGTCATTCTTTGTTTCATTCAAGTTGGACGGTGATTGTTCCAAAATGTTCAATCTGGACAAAGTGAACGGTTGGTTACTGCCTGATCATTCCGCGGCGCGGACGGTGTAGCCGCCGGATTTCTCGTCGGCTTCGAGCTTTAGGAGGCCGCGCTTTTGCGCCTCGAGGAGCAGGTCGTTGAAGGAACGGAATCCGTGCGCGCGCTCGTTGAAGCCGGGATTCCGGCGCTTGATCGTCTGTTTGATCATCGAGCCCCAAATCGGCTCGTCGGCCTCGCGTTCCTGGGTGAGTGCCTCCATGGTTTCCAAGACAAGATCAAACGCCTTGTCGAGCGAAGGCCCGGTGTTGTCGCCCACCACAGTTTTCGGGGCCACGACGCTGGCCACAATCCGCCGCCGCGCCTTTAACGGGGCGACCCGCACCAGATCATCGTAATAAATGAACTCGTCGCAGTTGCTGATGAACAAGTCGGACGTGGAGTTCTTGACGCCCACGCCGATGACGGTTTTCGCGTTTTCCCGGAGCTTGCTCACGAGCGGCGAGAAATCCGAGTCGCCGCTGAGGATGACGAAGGTGTCCATGTGTCCCTTCGTGTAGCAGAGGTCGAGCGCGTCCACCACCATGCGGATGTCCGCGGAATTTTTTCCGGACATACGCAGGTGCGGGATTTCGATGAGTTCGAACGCCGCTTCATGCAGGTCGCGTTTGAACGACTTGTAGCGGTCGAAATCGCAATAGGCTTTCTTGACGACGATGTGGCCTTTGAGCAGGAGGCGTTCGAGCACTTTTTGAATGTTGAACGGCGGATAGTGCGCGTCGTGGGCGCCGAGCGCAATGTTCTCGAGGTCGAGAAACACCGCCATGGTCGCATTGGAATCGTGGGTGCTCATGTCTTATTGGCGGCGAGACTACTATAGGGTTGGGTCCGCGCACAGCAGGAAACCGAGGAATCGACACAGGGTCGAGGAATTCAAAAACCCAAAATGAGAATGGGCTGAAACCGCGCATCGTCCCGAGTGCCGGAGCGCCGCTCTCCGAGCCGGCGCGAATATCAAGCCTTGGAGATGGGCATGTCCAACCGTCGATAATCATCTCGAAACCGCGCACTGCTAAATTGTGACTCCTCGGAAGTCCGGCACAACTTTGCCTTCACCGGATTGTTCTCGATGTAATGGATGGCTTTCTTTTCCTGCGCCTCGTCGCGCATGAAAGTGTCCCAGTATTCGCGCTGCCAAAAAGATTGGAGCGCCGATCTCCTGATCGGCATTTTCGTGGAAGCGACACTTTCGAGCCGATCAGGAGATCGGCGTTCCTTTCGCAGTATCGCCAGTCCTTGGGCGGCAACATGCTTTTTCCAGGTCGCAACCATCTTCCACAGCGGCATCTGCCAGACATGCACCAATACATGCACGTGATTCGGCATCACACACCATGCGAGCAACTGGTAACGCTCGTTGTGGAAAAACCGCATCGCATCATCACACAGCTTCGCGATGCGCGGATCGCGCAAGCGACATTCGCCTACGCCACGGTCCAGGTATTCCTCCAGTTTCGTGCGGCGTTCACGAACATCCTCAATCTTCAAGAGGTGTTCCCATTCGCCACGACGGGAGGCGGGCATCGAATCGGCGAGCCGGAAGGTCACGAACTGGACGAGGCCGGGGAAATCGCAGTGCGGCAAATAACCGCGCTCATGCCAGCCGAGGAATCCCCATGCATGTTCCTCGTCCGTGACGGGACGCGACCACTGGTTTTTGTCGGCCACCAGTTCGCCGAGGTATTCGCGTTTGGTTCTCGGGAGGGTCGCCATTTGGTGTCGACCAAAACAATCAACAGGACACGTTCAAGGCCGTTTCCACGGAACGCCGAGCACCGGCTCGGCTCGAACCTGTTTCCTGGCCGAGCCGAGCTGGTGCTCGGCGCTCCACTGACTACGCCTTCGCCACCAACTGCCTTAACACATACGGCAAAATGCCGCCGTGCTGATAGTAATCGATCTCGATGGGCGTATCGATGCGACAGCGCACCGCTACGTTTTCCACGCTGCCATCTTTGCGCGTGATTTTGAGCGTGAGATCCTGCTGCGGCTTGATGTGCGCATCGAGGCCGACGATGTCGTAGGTTTCGGTGCCGTCGAGCTTCAACGTTTGCGCGGTCGTGCCCTCCTTGAATTGCAACGGCAGCACGCCCATGCCGACGAGGTTCGAGCGGTGGATGCGCTCGAAGCTCTGCGCGACGACAACTTTCACGCCGAGCAAGTTCGTGCCTTTGGCGGCCCAATCGCGGCTCGAGCCGGTGCCGTAGTCCTGTCCGGCCAGGATGATGAGCGGGATGCCGGCTTGCTGATACTTCATCGAAGCGTCGTAGATCGAGAGCTTCTCGGGACTTGCCGTGCTGGAAGCCGGCGCTCCGAAATGCAGCGTGTTCCCGCCTTCCTCGCCGCCGAGCATCAGGTTTTTGATGCGGACGTTGGCAAAAGTGCCGCGCGTCATCACGCGATCGTTGCCGCGGCGGCTGCCGTAACTGTTGAAGTCCACGAATTCGACGCCATTGTCCTGGAGGAATTTTCCGGCGGGCGAATTTTTCTTGATCGCGCCGGCGGGCGAAATGTGGTCCGTGGTCACGCTGTCGCCGAAGATGCCGAGCGCGCGCGCGCCTTTGATTTCGGCAAGGGCTCCGGGCTCCATGGCGAAATGCGTGAAAAACGGCGGCTCCTGGATGTAGGTGGATTGTCGGTCCCACTCGTATACGTCTCCGACGGTGGACGGGATTTCGTTCCACTTGGGATTTTGCGCCGCGAAGTTCTTGTAAAGCTTCCGAAAAATCTCCGGCTTGAGGGACAATTGCAGGGCGTCGCGCACTTCCTGGAGAGTCGGCCAGAGATCGGCGAGATAAACGGGTTCGCCGTCCTTGCCCTTGCCCAGCGGCTCGCAACTCAGGTCAATATCCACGCGGCCCGCGAGCGCGAACGCGACGACGAGCGGCGGCGACATGAGAAAATTCGCCTTGATGTTCTGATGGACGCGCGCTTCGAAATTGCGATTGCCGGATAGGACGCTGGCGGTGATGAGGTCGTTCTTCACCACGGCGTCCTCGATGTTCGCATCGAGCGGGCCGGAGTTGCCGATGCAGGTGGTGCAGCCGTAGCCGACGGTGA
>JAYUBJ010000340.1:0-5598 GCA_043740915.1 Verrucomicrobiota bacterium | reverse complement strand
TCAGCAGTTCCATCGCCTGCTGGCTGAACTTGTCCATGGTGTCCATCAGGCCGCTCCGGTCCACGTCGCGACGCATGCGGTCGAGTCCCGCGAGCAGGCGCGTGCGGTTGTCGAGCCGCTCCGCCATGTCCGGCGTGAGACCGAGATTCTGCACCTTGAAATCAGGCGAACTCGGGTCGCCCGCGACGAAGAACGGCGTGGTCGCACTGCCCAAATAGGCCCCGCCAAAGGCAAACACGTCCACGCCCTGACGCCCATTGTCAGTGGCCGCGACGTAATTGGGCACGCCAACCTTCGTGTGCTCCCGCAATTTCGCGACGACTGAGCCGACCATGGGATAGTCGTTCACCGTATCCACCGGCGACTTCGGTTTGTACCCCGTGAGAAACCGTTTGTGCCCGCCGCCGTGGTCGGCGAATTCATGCGAGATGGAACGGATGAGCGTGTATTTGTCGGCACATTTGGCATGCAACGGCAGCAGTTCGCACACCTCGATGCCGGGCACATTCGTGCGAATGGGATTGAAAATGCCGCGATACTCCGAGGGAGCATTCGGCTTCATATCGTACGTTTCCATGTGCGGCGGGCCGCCCGGCAGCCAGACCAGGATCACCGCCGTGTCCGGTTTGGACTGGCCCGCGGTGGCGCCCACCGCGCGCAAGCGCAACAAATCGCTAAAACCCAGACCGCAGGCCGCGAGCGAGCCGATCTCCAGAAAACTCCGCCGTGAAAGCGGACCGCGGCATTTGGTGATTTTGCGTTGGATGGACATTGGGCCGCCGGTCAAGGCTGGTTGGACTTCACGTATCGAAGCGCGGCCTGCACATAATCGGTCGGCTCGCGCGCGAAAGTACCATTGTCGGTTTCAATGGCCAGCACGCCGCTCCATTTCGCCTTTTTCAATTCCATAAACAAGTCCTTGTAATTGGCCTGTCCCTGGCCAATGGGCACGTCGAGGATGACTTCCTTGCCGTCCGCGATTTCGACTTTCTTGTCCTTCAAATGAATGTCCCAGACCCGTCCCTCGTACTCGCGAAAAACCTTGGCGGCGTCAAATCCGGCCCCGGTGACATGGCCGACATCCAGGCAAACGCCGATGCGTTTGTCGCGCGCCGCGAACAGCTTCTTCACCGTTTCAGGATTGCCATAAGTGCTGGTGATGCCGTGATTGTGGATCGCGAGCTTGATGTCGTATTCCTTCACCAATTCCTCGAGGTTGTCCCAGATGACCGCTTCGTTCTTGGGTTCAACGACGATGAACTTGATCCCCATGGCTTTGGCGAATACAAAAAGCTTGCGGTTGTCCTCTTTATTCGCCGTGGTGCCCGCGACGCCAAATGTGTAAAAGACCAGCCCCTTTTCCTCGAGGATCGCCTGTTTGCGCTTGGTCTCCTCGGGCGATCCGTTGGGATCGAAATGCGCCGCCGTCATCTCGAGATACTTGATCTTGTGCTTCACGGCGAATTCCACCACCTGGTCGAAATTCATGTTCCGGCAGGTCCAAGTCTGGAGGCCGACCATCGGCTCGTAGGCTGCCCCGCGCGCCACACCCACGGCCAGCAGCAGCCCGGTCAACACGGGCAGGAGATTGCTCTTCCAAAGATTCATAGTGTTTCGGACGCTGTGGCGACCCCGCCGATTCAATCGAAAATCCCCGTTTCGTCAAAGCAAAACTCGCCCCCACAAAGCCGCCCCGGGCGCATTTCACTTTCTGGCAGACTTTTCACCTGCGAAAATCCACGGATTCATCCGGGCGCGGGCGTTTTCTTTTTCAAGAGGGAGGTGATGATCAGCGAGATCGCCAGACCCATCACCAGTGTGTTGCTCAAACCGGTGATGATCTGGATTCCATCGCTGTTCAGCGTGTGGAACGCGGTCACATTGCGTTCGATCACTTCCTTGGTGGCGCCGGCCTTCACCCATTGCGCCTGCTCAAATTCCAGCGCCTTTTCCATCCGGCCCGGATTGATGACATGATTGTACTCCCAGAGGAATGCCGTGGTGATCACGGCCGCAATCGCTGAGATGGCCAGCCCGGATTTGACGCCGGCACCTGTCTCGAGATCGCCGTCCGGCTGCTGGTCGCGCTTTTCTTTCAAGGCGCGATAAAGCACCACCACCGGGACGACAGTGGACAGATAGCTGGTGATTTTGCCGATGGCCAGATACTGGTTGTGGAAGCCGAGGACAAATTCCGCCAGCACCCACCCACAGACGCCCGCGCCGATGATCACGCCATACTTGATTTCAAGCTTCACGAATTGTCTCGGTCCGGGGATGCGTCGTGGCCGGATTATTTGCGATTGGCCAGCCGCGTGAATTTCCCGTTCAGACGCTCGCGCGGTTGCTGCAGCAGCCGTTTGGATTCATCCAGCAGAAAACCGGCTTCCGTGAAGGGTTGATAGCTGATGTCCTGCCAGCGCACCAAACCGTCGCCATCGACGAGAAACGTGCCGTGCAGCGGCATGTTTTCAAAATCATCAAACGCGCGATAGGACTTGAAAATTTTCAACGATTGATCCGACACCAGCGGGAACGGAAATCCGGCCTCGTCTTTGCTCTTCGCAAACGTTTTCTTCAAGCCCTCGACGGAATCCGTGCTGACCGCAACCATCGAAATGCCGGCGGCGGCGAATTCTTTCGCCATCGGGGCGAAGACGTTCAACTGCTCGATGCAATGCGAACAGCCGTAGCCGAGATAAAAAATCACGACCACCGGCTTGCCGCGAAATTGTTTGAGCGCGACATTCTTTCCATCCATGCCCGGCAGCGACCAGTCCGGCGCAGCCGAGGGCTGCCAGCGGAATGGGCCCAGCTTGTTGAGCGGCGGACGAACGCCCACATCCGTTTGCTTCGGCGGCGCAATGCGCCAGTCCTTGCCGAAGCCGAGGGCGTGCGCCACGGGTTGCAGGCGTTGGAAGATCGGCGCGTCGAGGTCGAGCCAGGCCGACTGCTCGCGCAACGCGTAGAACTGCGTGAACGCCTCCTTGAATTTGCCGTTGCGATAAGCGAGGTCGATGTAATTGGCCAGCGGCTGCACCTGATTCGGATCCGCCTTGAGCGCGTCGAGCGCGAGTTGCTCAGCCTTGGCCGGCTCGCCCAATTGCCATTGCAACTGTGCCTGCCGCTCCTTGGACAGGTCTTTGATCTTCGCGAACTGCTGGCGCGCCGTTTCAAGATTTCCCGCCGCCAGCGCAGCGCGGCATCTCAATTCCGCCAGCGCCGGCTCGACCAGCATGACCCGGCTGGAGGGTGCGTTGGTCGTCGTGGTTTCCGACTTTTTATCGTAGGGATTATTGTCACACGTCTGGTCGGCCAGCGGCGCCGCCTTGGGCGGAACAGGTTTCAGCATGGCTTCCAGCTCGGTAATTTGCCGCTGGCCGCCCGCCGTATCGCCCTGGCTGAAATGCGCCACACCCAGCGCGCGCAACCGCTTGATTTGTTCGGCTTCCCGGCTGGTCGGCTCCAGATAAATCGTCTCGCTCAATTCGATCACTTCATCCCACAACTCGTAGCGCAGCAGCGTGTCAAACAGCCGCGTGCGCCCATAGTTGGAACTGCCGCGCGTGAGCGTGTTGAATTTCGGATTGCGGGGCAGCTCGATCATGTTCTTCGCCAGATCCACCGCGTCATGCACCCGGCCAATGTGGTTCAAATCGCGAATGAGCCATTCGTTGTTGTGCGCGTAGTTGTGGATCTGGTCGGGCAACACCCGGTCGTGCATCATGTGCGCGTGGTCGGCGCGCGCGGATGCCTCCTGCTGCCACGCCGCGTCCGCGTAACGCTTGAGCGCCGAAAACGTGTGCCCCGGCATGTGCCACATGTGCGCGATGCCCGGGCTGGACTGGCCGCACAACGCCGCGGACACGAGCGCGTTGGTGTCTTTGCTGTCGTCATTCCACAAATGGATCCGGTAATGATGCGCGGGATGCATTGGTTCCGCCGCCATCACCTGACCAATGATGGTTTCGATCGCTTGCCGGTTCGTGATGGTGATGCCTTTATTGCCGTTTTCCCAAAGCTGAAACGCGAGGAAAGCCTTGGCCTCAATGTCCTCCGGACCACTTTTTACAAGCTGCTCCAAACCGTGGACCAACTCGCGGCGGCGCTCCTTGTCGTCCTTCTTCTCGTCCTTGTAAAACGCGGCCAGATTGTCGATCCAGGCGGCTTCGCGCGCGCTGACCTTACTCTTGTTGTCAGCGGCGATCTTGACGAACTCCATCGCGCGTTTTGGGTTGTTGATGTTGGCCATCGCCATGCCCCAGTAGGCCGTCGCGCAGTTCGTGTCCAAAGCGGCGACCTGACGGAAGGAGCGTTCCGCCTCGAAATACCAGAAGCCATGGAGTTGCCCGATGCCCTGGTCAAAAAACTTTTGCGCGAGCGGCGCGGTAGTGGTGATGGGAAAATGCACCCTGCCCGTGCCGCCCATCAAATAAGCCTTCTGCCGTGGGCCCTCGTTGAAGGCGTCGCCGTGCAACGAATGCCCCGCGAGGGTGACCTCGGGGCCGTCGGCGCGCGCGCCGGGCAAAATAAAAAGTGCCGCTGCGAGAACGCCCGCGCGCAGCCATCGGTGTGTGTGCATGGTCAGTATTTCCATCACCACAGACTGGCAATGGTTGCAATTTGTTCATCATGGCCATCGCCCGCACGACCGGCAAGGGCGTTTTAATGTATGGCCACAGACGTCCGTTGGAAACGGAGCTGCTTCAAGCCCGAACTCCGAAGCAGCGGGACGATGCCATGGTGGGACAGTGCTTCCAGCCTGTACATTCCCACAGTCACAACCCGTCCGTTTATTCCAATGGTCTTCACCCACTGGACAGGCTGGAAGCCTGTCCCACTACACAATGACTTTCTATTTCAGAATTCGGGTCAAGCCGGCCCGTTCCCCGCAGCCGACTGAATCTCGCGATACAGCCACGCGCGGGCGAAGATCCAGTAGCGCTTGGCCGTCGGCTCGGAGATGCCGAGCACCAGTGCCGCCTCGCCAATCGTCAGGCCGGCGAAGTAACGCAGCTTCACCAACTCAGCCTTCACCTCGTCCGTGACGGCCAACTTGTCGAGCGCGTCATTCATCGCCAGCAGTTGATCCTCTTTCAACTCGCCGGCAATTTCCATTTCGGCAATGTCCATGCGCTCCTGTCCGCCGCCGTGTTTGGCGGCGCGCTTGCGGCGGGCGCGGTCGATGAGGATTCGCCGCATCGCCTCGGCGGCGGCCCCGAAGAAATGCGCGCGATTGGCGAACTGCGCCGGGCCATCATGATCCACCATACGCAACCACGCCTCGTGCACCAGCGCGGTGGGTTGGAGCGTGTGACCGGCGGCTTCATTCGCCATCTTGTGCGCGGCGAGGCGGCAAAGTTCCTCATAAACCAGCGGCTACAATTCTCCGGCGGCCTTCGGATCGCCTTGCTCGACAGCCTGCAATAATCGGGTCACATCGCTCATGGAGCCAGCGTAACGAAGTGAATCCGGCCCGCCAAGCCCGCAGCCGTCGGTGATTCGAGCAACTGGGAATTGACAATAGATGCTATCTAATCCGATAGTGTGGTCATGAACATCGCCATGACCAAGCATTTCGAGGAATTGATCGCCCGC
>JAYUBJ010000339.1:0-5601 GCA_043740915.1 Verrucomicrobiota bacterium | reverse complement strand
TCGCCCTCTCGCCCGAGGACACGCGTCTGCTCGACCAGGCCGAGGAACTCGCCGGCAACGAAACGCCCGGCGGCCTGATGCTCAATCTCGTCGAACTGACGCAACTGCTGGACGCGCTTACGGGCCATCCGCGCGTCGCGCTCGGGCGCGGCCAGCCGCTGGCAGTGAACGCAATTTCATGGCGCGTGCCGGTGGAAGCAACGCTGGAAACCTCCGGGGAGATACGCCTGAACCTGCCGCCCACTCTGAACGCGCCCACGCTCATTGCGGGCGAGTCGCTGTGGGCGTTTCGCGGAGCTTCGCTGGAACCCGTCGGGTTGCCGAAGCCGTGGCGCGAGCTGTTCCGCGGGCCAATGAAGCTCGACCGCCAGCGCGTGCCCCTCTTTCTCAGCCAGCAACTGGCCGTGCTCGAAGCCGAGAGCGAGGTGGACGCGAACTTTGGCCTTGATGAGTTCACGCTGGAGCCGCAGTCCCCGCGCTTCATCCTGGCGCTCAACGGCGGGCTGGCGCAGGTGCAGGCGCAACTCCAGTGCGCCTACGGCTCGCGCATCATGACCGTGGGCGTCACGGCGAAGGACGAGTCGCTTTGGCTGCCCGACCCCAAATGCACCTCGCGCTACTCGACCCGCGACTTCGGCGCGGAGGTCGCGGCGGGTGAGCGGATGCGCCGCGCGGGCTTCAACGGCCCCGACCCGCAAGGCCGCTGGAATCTCCACGGCGAGAGCAACGTCGTGCGCTTCTTCGCCCGGGATTATCCCCGCTGGCAGCAGGAGTGGGAGGTCTCGCTGGAAGAGCGCTTGCAACACAGCACGGCAAAGAACTTCGAGCGGCTCGAACCGCGCTTCGAGATTCGGCCCGCGGGCGAGCGGTGGTTTGATGTCGAGATGTCGCTCGCCTCGGCGGACGGCGAGAAGTTTTCGGCGGCGGACATTCAGCGTCTCATCCTGTCCGGCAACGGCACGACGCGGCTGAAGAATGGCCGGATCGCGCTGATTGACACGGGCGCGCTGGAGGAATTCAACGAGGTGCTGCGCGACTGCGCGCCGCAGCAACACGCGAAAGGCTACCGCTTCAGCGACGTGCAGGCGGGTTTCCTCGATGCCACGCTCCGCGAGCAACCCGGCTGGCAGGTGCAGGCGGCGGCCGGCTGGCGCGAGCGCGCGGCGCGACAGAGTGGCCAGGCGAAACTCACGTGCCCGCCGCTCGGCCCGCTGGACGACGTGCTGCGCCCGTATCAAAAGCAGGGCGTCGCGTGGTTGCAATTTCTGCGCGACCACAAGTTCGGTGGTATCTTGGCGGACGAAATGGGCCTGGGCAAAACGCTCCAGGCGCTGGCGTTCATTAACTCCTGCCACACGAACCGCGCACTCTCCGGCCCGGTGCTCATCGTCTGCCCGACCTCGCTGGTCTTCAACTGGCTGGCGGAGACGAAGAAGTTCACGCCCGGGCTGAAGGTGCTCGCACTGCACGGCACGGGCCGGCACCAGCACTTCGAGGACATCGCCCACCGCGACCTCGTCATCACCAGTTACGCGCTCCTCCGGCGCGACGCGGAACGCTATCGGGAGCTGGAGTTCGACACGCTCGTGCTCGACGAGGCCCAGCACATCAAGAACCGTCAGACCCAGAACGCGCTCGCCGTGAAGGCCGTCCGCGCCGGCCACCGGCTCGTACTCACGGGCACGCCGATGGAGAACTCGGTGCTCGACCTCTGGAGCATCATGGATTTTCTGATGCCCGGCTACCTCGGCTCGGCGACGGACTTTCGCGAGCGTTACGAGCAGCCCATCACGCGCGACAAAGACGCGGCCGTGCAGGCGCGGCTCGGACGGCGCCTGCGACCATTCATCCTGCGCCGGCTCAAAACCGAGGTGGCCAAGGACCTGCCCGCGAAACTCGAACAAGTGTCCTATTGCGACCTCACCGACGATCAGGCGGAGATTTACCGGCAGGTGCTCGCCGTCAGCCGCCGGGAAGTCATGGACGCCGTCGGGGCGCAGGGCGTGGCGAAGAGCAGGATGATTGTGCTCAACGCGCTGCTACGCCTGCCCCAGATTTGCTGCGACCTGCGGCTGCTGAAGATGGAGAATGCCGAGTTCACCGACGACAGCTCCGGCAAGCTGGCGATGTTTGGCGAGTTGCTGGAGGAGGCCATGGACGGCGGTCACCGCGTGCTGGTTTTCAGCCAGTTCACGACGATGCTCGGATTGCTCAAGGACAAGCTCACGGCGGAGAAGATTGAGTACTGTTACCTCGATGGCTCGACAACCAATCGCGGCGCCGTGGTGGAGAAATTCCAGGGCAACGGGAAAATTCCCGTCTTTCTCATCAGCCTCAAGGCGGGCGGCGTGGGCCTCACGCTCACCGGCGCGGACACGGTCGTCCACTTCGACCCGTGGTGGAACCCGGCGGTGGAGGACCAGGCCACGGATCGCGCCCACCGCCTCGGCCAGACCCGGGTGGTGACCAGCTACAAGCTCATCGCGCGCGGCACGGTGGAGGAGAAGATTCTGGCGCTCCAGCAAAAGAAGCGCGCCATCATCAAGGCCACGCTCGGCGGCGAGGAGACGCTGGTGGACAACCTGACCTGGGAGGAAATTCAAGGCCTGTTTGAGTGACAGGATCGTCATCGCGCTTCACTCATCCGGCCAGAGCGCCCGAGAGATCGCTGCCTGCTCATTACCAGGGCACCGGCTCCGTCGGGTCGTCACCCGTCGCCGGCTCATCCGCCGGCGCCAGCGCTCCCGACGTGGTTGTCTCGCACGCCTGGTCTTCGCTATGTCCACCCTCCTGCGTCAGCTTGGCCACCAGGCGAAGCGCCTGCTGATGCTTTCCGTCGCGTTGTTCGCGGAGCTTGCCCTCCTCGTGAAGCTGCCGGACGAACTCCGGCTGGTTCTCGAACATCGCTTCCAGATTGTCAGGAAGAACGAGGCGTACCCGGTTTTCACCACCGCCACCAGCAATAACAAACCGCCGTGGCCAGGCGATGTGAAAAGCACTTTGACGGGACAGGTCAACGGATTCTTCCGTTGGAGAAACTTCAGCGACACGAAGAACTAGTTGGAGATGCCCCACTTTCTGGTCACGCCGGCGGGATTGAAAACGACTTTCACGATCCCCACAGAATCGACTGCGGAGGTTACCCTGCGCAGAATGCAGAGTGGACCAGTCAAACCTGGAGGAACATTCCGATGGACCTTCGGATCTGCAACGGGCAAGGGAAAGGTGGATGCCGAAGGGCTCATCACCATTCCAGGATTGAGGATCACCGCCGAGCCAACAAAGTTAAGCGTCAGGAAATAGTCGAAGTTGCTCGGCTTGTGCTTCCACCAACCCGCTGACACCCACTCCCAGCCGCCTTAACGGACGATTCACCAATCGATCCCGGGCCAGAATCCGGCAGCTCAAACGATAGATCTCCTTTGCTTCAGCAACAGGTTCCCGGTGGATTCACGGTGCTGGAATGTCCCCTTCGAATTTGGCCCATGGCCTCAATTTGTTGCCCCGCCCCAGGTGGAGGACGCTGCGGAGAACCCAAGGGGCCACCACCCGGTCGCGGCGACGGCCGCTCAGCACCCAGCCGACGAAGGTTGAGCGCACGAGGAGATCGTAGGTGAGCAACGAAGTGGCGATCGTCATCGTGGAGATGAACGTGAGCTTGAGCGACCAGTACAGCGGAAACTCGGCAACCGCCACCTGCAGCCAGACCACAATGGGAAGGTGGATCAGGTACATCCAATAGGATGAGTCGGCGACGTAGCGAACGATAGCGTTGGGCCGCTGGCAACGTTTCCTGAAAACTCCGATGGTCAGAAACACGAGCAACCACATTGTCAGGGCGTAACTCACGGCGTAGGCAACATGCGTCGCAACAAAGTGGGGATGGCCCGGGTCGCGTTCGATCTGGCCCAACAATAGGATGGCGGTGATACCGAGGCCCGCCAGAATCCAGCGCGCCGGCGTGAGCCGCGTGATCCGTGTAATCGGCTCGCGTTGCCGGTTCAGCATCCAGCCCAAGACGAAAAAGCCGCCGTAGATGACGAGCACCGGAAGGTGCGGCCGCAGCGACTGGTCCGGCGTGTCCATGCCCCAGAAGCGCATGCACCACAGCGTAGCCGCGGTCGGAACCGCGAGGATCACCAGGGAAACCGGGGAGTTCGCCAACCACATGACGAGGGAGTCGGCACGTCGAACGATCATCCACTGCCGGGGAACGGCCAACATGACCACCCAACGAATGACGAGCGTCAGGGCAGTGATCAACGCGAGGTAATAGAGGAACCACAGGTGCGTTCCGGTAAAAATCCCGGTCGGAAGGTTCGCGAGGCTTTGAAACCCACCCCGGAGTCCGGCCCAGACATCGACGTCCCCCCGCAGACTCGCCGCACCCATGATCCAGCCGGACACGACCAGCGGCCGTAGTAGGAACCAGCCCAAAACGAATGGCACCCCAATCCTGATTACCCGGGAACGTACGAATTCGAAGGCACCCTTGCGATGAAAAATGACATGGCCAAGAAACCCCGCGAGCAGGAAGAAGGTGTCCATACGGAAGGTGTGACTCACCGTGAAAAACGTCCCGGCGAGGGCGCCGGTCGAAACGTCCTGGACCGCCCATCCAGTGAAGAAGGGCATGAATGACAAGCTCGCGTGAAACACAACCCCGAGCAGCAGCGCGAACGCCCGGGTCGCGTCGAGGTAATCAAGACGGGAACTCCTCGGTGATGGCGTCGTGGTCATGGGGCTCCCGGCTGAGGAGGTATTCATGGCAGCAAGTCGGTTGGTGGGGGTAGATTAATAGAATCCAATTTCGTCCACCTCGTAGGCAAATGCCTCCTTCGCCAGGCCGAAGGAGATCAGGTTGACACTCGTGATTGATTTCAAGTTCAGCACGGTCTGCTCCGAGAAGGCGCGTTTCATTTCCTTGAACGGAATCCGGACCTCCTGGAACTCACCGCGTTTTCCTGCAATCGGCGGGCTGCCGTGATAATCGAAATTCTGAATCTCCGAACTGCTGACCTGAACGTAAAGAGTCCCCTTGAGGACCTTCACGCGAAGCCGAATGCCTTCGTACCCGGTCATGTCGCGCGGTTTGCCGTCAGGTGACAAAGGCGACGCCAGACTGATAAATGCGGGCGCTCCGCGGCCAGGCACCAACTCGCCGTCAACCTTGAGGATCCCTTTCTCGCATTTCTGAGTCGCCTGCGATTTGCTGCCAACGGTCTTGTCGTCGATCAGCAGCCTTTCGATTCCGTTTTTGTTGCACTTGGGGTCCGAATAGTCGTCGAGCAACTTGGGAGCAGCCGCCGCCTGGACCGCAATCGAGCCAAGCGCGAAGAGTGTGGTGATCAAGGCGAGCGTTACTGGTTTGCGGTGGGTTATCGGGGAGCATGGAATCAGTTTCATTATCATATGAGTGAGTTATTTCGGATTGTTTGAGTTGTCTGGTTATGCACTCGCTGGACGCTTCGCTGGGAGGCTTGATCCAGTTTTGGCACTACATTTCCCTCATAAGTGTCCGCACGGAGGCTTCCGGTGACAAACTTTCTTTCGAGCGGGTGAAATGGTGCAATTTGCAAGCCTCCCGCGATCTGGTGACAC
>JAYUBJ010000338.1:0-5602 GCA_043740915.1 Verrucomicrobiota bacterium | reverse complement strand
AAAGCGGTGACGAGTCACCGCACTCCAAATCCTCGTTATCCGGGGGCGCGGTGTCATCACTTGATTGGCCGCAGCTTGATGTTTTTATACCAGCACGGGCTGCCGTGATCCTGCAGGCCGATGTATCCGAGATGCGGATGATCCTTGTAGGCGACGTCGAATTTGTGCGCCGAGCCGTCGGGACGTTTGTTGGGCTCGGTGAACTTGGCGAGATCGATGGAATTTACTTTCTCGCCGTTCAAGACGATCTCGATGACCGTGTCGTGGGAGGCAATTTCGATGTGATTCCACTCGCCGATGGGGCGCATCGCGTTGCGGGTGGGCTTCGAGAGATCGTAAAGCGCGCCGGTGTCCACGAAGCCGGCGTTCAAGGTGTCATCAATCGCGACCTCGAGGCCGTTGAAACCAACATCCTTGCCGGGGCGCGGCGTGAGCGTGCCGGTGCGGACGAAGATGCCACTGTTACAGTGCGGTGAGATTTTGAAATCCATCTGGAGATCATAATTCTCCCATTGCTGCGTGTGGACCAGCATGTAGTGGCCGGCGCGATGCGGATTGAGGCAGTGCTCCTCGACCGGCGTGCGCGGCGCGGTCTTGTCGCTGTTCATCCAACCGTTCAATGTGTTTCCGTCGAAGAGCAGCAGCCAGCCGTCCTTGCGTTCGGCTTCGGTGAGTGTGTTATCAGGCACGGGGGTAAGTGTCTTCACACGGATGTTGCGGTAGCGGACGAACTGCTGGGTGAAATCACCGCCGCCGTGAACCTGCAGCGCAATGCCGCCCGCGTCAGGATGCCGTTTTTCGGTTTCCTGCCAGTCGCAAAACTTCACGCCATTCGCCCAAGTGGTGATGTGGGGTGGATTGCCTTCGATGCGGGCGCGTAATTCGTTCCATTGGCCGTGTCGCCAGAACTTCGGCCAGTCGTCGGGCCGCACCGGAAGTGACGGCGCGAAGGGCCCGATGATCTCCTTGATCTCGTTGGGCGAGTTTAGGAATTTGAAACTGTAAACATCCGGCTTGCCGCCGATGCCTTCGCCATAGACGCCCATGAGGTTGCCATTCAGGTGATAGTCGATCATGGCCTGCCAGGCTTTTCCGTCCTCGGTGCTGCGGAGAAACAGGCCGCTGTCCGGTCCGAAGTCGTTGTTCATCTCGAGGGCGATTTCGTAATCACCGAATTGTTCGTCGGTGATGATGATGCCGCCGTTGCCGGGGATGTCTTGCGACCCGATCATGGCGCCGTTCTCGACGACCCAGCGGCCGCCCGTCTGATGTTTGCTCGCGCCGCTGTGGCCGGTTTTGGCGCTGACGTGCCAGCCGTTGAGATTGTTGCCCGCGAAAAGCGAGCGCCAGCCTTCGGCTTTTTCCTTGGGTGTGAGTTCATTTTCGGCGGCGGGTGCCGCGGCCGCCAAGGCCAATAGTACTGCGAGAGGAAGTATTTTCATCCGACCACCACCTTTTCTTTTTGGGCGTCCCAGAGGAACGTCTTGTTTTGACGGTGCGACTCGACTGCCATTTTGATTGTGACCATGGTAGCCGCGCCCAACTCGGCATTGCAATGGAGCGTGCCGTTGCCGCGCAACACATCAATGAAATTGCCCTCCAAATCCCGCCGCGGCAGGACCGGGATGCGCAACTCCTCCTTGCCGTCATTCTTCGCCTTGAACTCCTCGGCGTACGGGCCGTTGAATTTTATTCGTTGGAGGTGTTTTCGGTAATCGAGATAATCCTCGCCCTGGCAGATGCCCTTGGCGCGGGTGAGGCGGCGTTGGTAGACATCGGAAACCGCGAGGACCTTGAGGTTGTCCGCCTCGCCGCGTTCGACGAAACTGGTCAGGTGGCCGGTGCCCATGCCGCCGCAGCCGATGACGCCGAAATGGATGCGGTCATTGGCGCCGATCGCCGAGGCGGGTGTCAGGCCGCCGAGCGCCCGGAGGTTGGAGGCGCCGGCGGTGGTTTTCACAAAGTCACGGCGGGAAATTGTTGGAGTGTTCATCGGTCGGCGGCGCCAGTGGATTAGGGACTCGTTGAATTCATTTTGGAACTGCGCGATCTTTATTCACCGCGAAATGAAGTCAATCGAAAAGCCGCCCGCGAAGTATCGTGGGGCAGGGAAGTGGATGAGAACGCCCGTGGAGAGTTTTAGTGTGAGAGTGCATAAGCGACGATCTTCCCCCTCACCCCGGCCCTTTCCATGAACCTGGTAGGGCCACGCTGCGGCGAGGCACCAATATTTCCGCGCCAACGAGCGCAGCGATGCGAGCGGATCGTGTAGGTGAAAGGCGCAATCAATATTGAGACGAGGGAACGAAGCCAGAATGCAGGCGCTCGGAGGGCGGCGATGTTCCCTGCGCTCACGCCGACTGCGTCGACAGATGGTGACTCGCCGTCACCACGTGGGGATCCATTTGGTGGGGCGAGACTCGGTCGAGCCCTGACTGCCGACGTAGAAGGCGCGAGCGCAGCGAGCATCTTGTGCTGGGTCAGCCGCAGGGGGGAGAAGCTCGCTCTGCTCGCCTCGCTGCGCTCGAGTTTGGGTTCGACGGAGTCTCACCCCACCGCATTCCCTACCAATGAAGGTAGGGAGCCAGGTGCGCAACGTCTGTGCAAGTCCACACGCCTGCATTGTGCGACCGGCCGCGTCGCGCGGTATTCGACGGGACTTTTCCCGGTTTCCTGTCGATAATAGTTGCGTCATGCGAAAGCTGCCGCGCTCGTTCTATGCTCGGGACACGACGGTCGTCGCCCGCGCATTGCTCGGTCAGCTCCTGGTGCACCAGTCGGCCGGCGTGGAACGAGTCGGGCGCATCGTCGAAGTCGAGGCTTACCTCGGGCCGCACGATTTGGCGGCGCATTCTTCCAAGGGACTGACCGCGCGGACGAAGGTCATGTTTGGTCCGCCGGGTCATGCCTACGTCTATCTGATTTACGGGATGCATTATTGCATGAACGTGGTAACCGGGCGCGAAGGGGATGGGGCCGCGGTGCTGCTGCGGGCGGTCGAGCCCGTGAAGAATATTGCGGGCCGCACCGCTGGTCCCGGTTTGCTCTGCCGCGCGCTGGAGATCGACAAGCGCCTCAACGCGCACGATCTGCTCAGCAACGTTTTTTTCATCGCCCAGCCGCAGGCTGAGACGCCCATCTCGATCATCAAAAGGCCGCGTGTCGGTGTGGATTACGCCGGATCGTGGGCGAGGCGGCACCTGCGGTTTTACATCAAGGGCAATCCGCACGTATCGCGGCTTTAGAGCCGGTCTGAAAATCCTTTTCTGGGTGGAACAGGCCACTGGCCTGTTCCGGCGGGCTACCAGCCCGCCGGGCTTCTCGGCGGCAAGTTGCCGCCGAAAACGGGCTGGTAGCCCGTCCCACCCATTTTTCAGACCGGCTCTTAACGACTATCGGACCTGACCTGTCGGCAGATTCGTGGAAGCGCCGGGGGCGGACCGCGGGAGGGGATGTCGCAGGTTGGCCTGGAGTTGCGCGGGGGTGATTTCGTTTTCCCAACGGCTGATGACCACGGTGGCGACGCCGTTGCCGATGAGGTTGGTGACCGCGCGGCACTCGCTCATGAAACGGTCGATGCCGATGAGCAGCGCCAGCGATTCGAGCGGAATCCCGGGCACGGCCTGCAGCGTGGCCGCCAGCGTGACAAAGCCGGCGCCAGTCACGCCGCTCGCGCCTTTGGAGGTGAGCATCGCCACCCCGAGCAGACTGAGTTGATGGGGCAGGTCGAGCGGAGTGTTGGTGGCTTGCGCGAGAAAGACGGCGGCCATGGCCATGTAGATGTTCGTGCCGTCGAGGTTGAAGCTGTAGCCGGTCGGCACCACCAGGCCGACGGTGGACTTCGCGCAGCCGAGGCGCTGCATCTTCTCAATCAGGCCGGGCAGGGCGGTTTCCGAGGAACTCGTGCCGAGCACCAGCAGAAGTTCGTCCTTGATGTGGTTGAGGAAGCGGAAAATTGAGAAGCCGGAAAACCACGCGATGCCGCCGAGCACGATGACCACGAAGAATCCCGCCGTGAGGTAGAAACCCATCATGAGTGCAACGAGTTTGCTCAGGGCACTCACGCCAAAGCTACCGACGGTGAAGGCCATTGCGCCGAACGCGCCGATCGGCGCCGCTTTCACCAGGATTTGCATGACGCCGAAGAACACTTGCGAGCCGTATTCGATGACGTGCAGCATTGGTTTGCCGCGTTCGCCCATGAACGCAAGCGCGAACGCGACGAGGACGGCGATGAGCAACACTTGCAGGAGATCGCCCGAGACGAACGCACCGAGGAAAGTTTTGGGGATGAGGTTGAGGATGAATTCCGTGGTGCTTAAAGTTTTCGCCTTCTCGACGTCGAGGTGCGGGGTGTCGGTGGCGGTCAGGGGCTCGGGGTGAAAGCTTTCGCCTGGCGGGGTGAACCCTTCGCCCGGCTTGAGTACATTGACGACCACGAGGCCGACGACGAGCGCGATCGTGGAAACAATTTCAAAATAGAGGAGGGTCTTGGCCCCGATCCGGCCGAGTTTCTTCAGGTCGCCCATGGACGCGATGCCATGGACAACGGTGCAAAAGATGATGGGTGCAATCATCATCTTGACGAGGCTGATGAATCCGTCGCCGAGCGGTTTGAGCGACTTGCCGAACTCGGGGAAGAATCTCCCGACGACGATGCCGAGGATCACGGCGAGGATCACCTGGACATAGAGAATGCGGTACCAAGGTTTGGGTGGCGGTGGGGTGGCCATGGGTGGTGCAGTGGATTAGTGGCGTCTTGTTACCTTGGCCGCCGGGATAATTCGAGGAGTTTTCCTAAGCACTTTGCGAAACTTGAAGCGGGTGTCATTCGCCGAATGAGGTTTGACCCTAAATCCGGCAGCTGGGAACGGTTAACCACGGATGGACACAGATAGACACGGATAAAAAGGCCACGGAGGAGATTCGCTTGCTGGGTGAAGGCGCTGTTTCGCGCAACCTGTTCCAAATCCGTGTGCATCTGTGTGCATCCGTGGTTGAACTGAATTTTTCAAGGTTGACCGACGCCTCAGCTGCCGCCGCCGCAACCGCCGCAGCCACCGCCGCCCCCACCTCCGCCATCGCTCCCGCCGCCGCCCCCACCTCCATCACCGCCGAAGGCTCCACAGCCGTCGCCGCCCGCGTTGGAATAGGTGTATTTGCGCAAAGAATTTTGCAAACCAGCCAGCGGAGTGCAGGCCAGAGCGGCCATCCCAAACAGCCCCACGGCGAGTGGAACGGCGATCGTGGCCGCGTCCACCGGGCTGCTCGTCCAGGACTTTTGCAGCGCAGCATGGCTTTCTTTCAACCGTGCCAGCACTTGGTCACCCAATCGGCTGCGGCGCGGACGCCGGGCAAAACCGGCCAGCGCGACGACGACGGAAACAAGGCAGAGGAAGACGAGGATGCCAACAGGTTTTGCGCGCGCCATGCCGATGTAAATCTTGGCCACTCCGATGGCCGGCACCAGGAGCGCGAGCAGCAGCGGAAACAAAACTACCTTGGCCGATTGCGCTGGGCCCACGAGCAAGCCGAGGTTTTTCAACTGCTTATCGAAGCCGGACAACTCCGCTCCAACCTGGCGCCGGATTTCGGGGACGGT
>JAYUBJ010000337.1:0-1634 GCA_043740915.1 Verrucomicrobiota bacterium | reverse complement strand
GCTGCGGTGTCTCCAAGGTGATTTCAAATGGCGGGCGCGGCTGGCCGGGCAGCGCGGTCAACATGCCCTGATAGCCATCGGTGATGATGCCGCGTTGCGCTGGAAAGCCGTCGATGACCCGGCGCCGGTTGCGCGGCAGAAACTGTTCGGCCGCGCGCAACGCGGGTTCGAGCAGGTTCTCCGAGAGCACCGCGCCGGTGGCAAAGCCGTAAGTGCCATCGCTCGTGTCGTCGCTGTGGAGCGTGATGACGCCATCCAGCGCGTGCAGATAAATCTCCGACTCAAGGTAGCGCACTTCCGGCTCGGCGGATTGCTTCCAAAACTCACGGTTCAAATCCTGGCCGCTGCGCGCGGCACGGGTGTTGTCCTCAAAGCCGGTCGGATTGCAGACCGGATAAATAAACAACGCGTAGCCCTGGGCAATTTCGGGATTCTTTTCGAGCGCGGCGATGAAACGAGCAAGGGCCAGCGCGCCTTCCGGTTCGTCGCCGTGAATCGTGGCGAAAATACCAATGCGCACGGTGTCGCCGCCCCCTTTTGGGCCGAGATACACATAGCGCGGCAAGCCGTAAGATTTGCCCGCGCTGTCAAAGTGGCCCAGCGATTTGCTGATGAAATGGGTCGATGATTCCGCCAGCTGTTCCAGCGGCGCGAGCACCCGGGCGATGTCTCTGCTCTCAGGCTGCTGACTCGCGTCGCGGGAGGAAAGGTTTTGGAGGAGCATGGATTTCATATCATTTAATCTTGATGATCTGGTCGAAAACACCGCCATCGGCAAAATGCGTGCGGTGCGCCTTCGGCCAGCCGCCGAAGACTTCATCGATGGTGAACAGGCTCACCTTGGCGAACCGATTCGCATATTTGGCGGCGGCCTTTTCGGAGCGCGGACGATAAAAATTCCTCGCCGCAATGGCCTGGCCTTCGTCCGAGTAAAGGTGGTCCAGGTACGCTTTGGCCACGGTTTCCGTGCCCTTCTTTTTGGCCACCTTGTCCACGAGCGTGACGGTCGGCTCGGCGAGAATGCTGAGGGAGGGCGTGACGATCTCAAACTTGCCGGCACCGAATTCTCTCAGCGCCAGGTAAGCTTCATTTTCCCAGCCGACCAGCACATCCCCAATGCCACGCTGGATGAAAGTCGTGGTCGCCCCGCGCGCGCCCGTGTCGAGCACCGGCACGTTTTTGTAGAAGCGCGCAACATATTCACGGGCCTTGGTTTCGTTTCCGTTGCTCGTTTTCAGCGCATAACCCCAGGCGGCAAGGTAATTCCACCGCGCGCCCCCGGAAGTTTTTGGGTTGGGAGAAATTACCGAGACTCCCGGCTGGACGAGATCGTCCCAGTCCTTGATGCGTTTCGGATTTCCCTTGCGTACCAGGAAAACAATGGTCGAGGTGTACGGCGCGCTGTTGTGGGGCAGGCGAACCTGCCAGTCCTTCGGCAGCAGACGGCTGCGTTCCGCGATGGCATCGATGTCGTAGGCGAGCGCCAGCGTCACGAGATCCGCCTCCAACCCATCAATCACGAAGCGTGCCTGTTTGCCGGAGCCCCCGTGGGATTGCTGGATCGTGACGGTGTCGCCGGTTTTTTGCTGCCAGTGCTTCGCGAAGGCGGCGTTGAAATCCTGGTACAGTTCCCG
>JAYUBJ010000336.1:0-5610 GCA_043740915.1 Verrucomicrobiota bacterium | reverse complement strand
GATGAATTGGCGAAGATTCTTTGGGAATTGGGCGGCGAACGGGATTCGCGGCGATTTGCGCGGGCGATTGAACGGGATCGGATGTCGCGGCGATTTGCGACGACGCGGCAACTGGCTGAGTTGATCGAGCGACTTGCGCCGCGCCACGGGCGGAAGACTCATCCGGCCACGCGAGTGTTCCAGGCGTTACGGCTGGCGGTGAATGATGAACTGGGTTTCTTGCGGCGGGGTTTGGAAACGGTCTGGCGGATCCTGAAGCCGGGCGGGCGATTGGCGGTCATCACGTTTCATTCGCTCGAGGATCGCATGGTGAAGGAATTCGGGCGCGAGCGGGCGCGGGACTACACGGTGCCGGGTGGGGTGGATGTTCCGGAGTTGCGGCAGCCGCGCGCACCCGAGCTGGCCTGGGTGAACCGGAAGGCGATCCAGCCGGGCGCGGCGGAACTCGCGGCCAATCCACGGGCGCGGAGCGCCCAACTGCGGGTGTTTGAGAAATTATGATATGGCAAGAAATCGTAAGAACCAATCGGCGGTGGTCCGCTTCGGGGCCGCCTTGAAAGTATTTCTGCTGTGCTTCTTTATCGGCGGCTCCGCCGTCGGTTATGTCTGGCAGAAGAACCAGATATTTGCGTTGGGCCGGCAGATCAAACAGGGAGAATTGAAACTCGAAGAATTGCGCCGTCAAAGCAAGGTGGCGAGCGATCAACTCGCCCATTTAAGTTCACCGGGCGTCCTGGATGCACGCGTGAAGGAATTGAACCTGGGGCTGGTGCCGCCCCAGCCGGAACAAATCATACGCCTGGTGGACGCCCCATCCGGCGGGGTGGTGCGTCCGCCTGAACCCAGTCTCGCGGTGCGCTGAACATGAGCCGGCATCGGGACCGCCGCAATGAGTGAAAGAGCCAATCCATGGTCACTGCACAACAATGTCGAAGGTTAGTGGGGATGGCCTCCCTGTTGGTGCTGGCGTTCGGTGGCCTCGGCTACCGGCTCGTCGATTTGCAGGTGTTGCGGCACAACGAACTCCAGGGGAAGGCCAACGATAACACCCGCAGCTTTCTCCTGCGCGAACCGCGCCGCGGCGACATCCGCGACGTTCGCGGCAATTTGCTCGCCACCACGGTCTTGGTCAAAACGATTTGCGCGGATCCCAGTTTGCTGGGCGACCGGCAGGCCGAAATGACAAAGACCCTGGCCGGGTTGTTGAGCACCAACGAAACGTATTTGGCGCAACGCCTGCAGCCCCGAATTTCCGCACGCGACGCCGGCGAGGCCCGAACCAACCAGTATGTTGTCCTGAAGCGCCGGGTGCCGGTGGAGGAGTGGCAGCAGATCCAGCAAATCCTGGCGCAGGAGACGTTCGGCCTCGCGGGACGCAAATTGACAAAGGTGGAAAAGACGTTGCTGCGGAATCTGCAGCACAAGGTCATTTATGCGGAAGACGACCAGCAGCGGGTTTATCCCAATCAAACGCTCGCGGCCCATGTCTTGGGCTATGTCGGCATGGGCGATCAGGGTGTGGAAATGGCGGGCAAAGATGGAATCGAACGGGTGCTGAATGAACAATTGAGCGGTGTGCGGGGCTGGCGCCAGACCGAGAAGGACAAGCGCGGCGGTGAACTGGTGGCTTTGCGTCAGCAGGATGTCCCGGCGCGCGACGGATTGAATGTCGTGCTGACTCTCGACACCGGGTTGCAACACATCGTCGAGTCCGAGCTCGCCGAGGCGATGCGCAAGCACACTCCCATCAGCATTTCCGCCGTCGTCATCCGTCCGCGCACCGGGGAAATACTGGCCATGGTCACGCTGCCGAATTACGACCCCAACAATCCCGGCGCCGTGCCCATTGATTGCTTGCGGAACCGGGTGATCAGCGACATCGCGGAACCGGGATCCACTTTCAAGATCGTGGTGGTCTCGGGCGGTTTAAACGAACAGGTCATCCGGCTTGCGGACCAGTTTGATTGCGAGCATGGGCACTTCAGTTTCGCCGGCAAAACCCTGCACGACCACGAATCCTACGGCCTGCTCTCGGTGGAAAGCATCATCACCAAATCGTCCAACATTGGCGCGGCCAAGATCGGCATCCGGATGGGCGAGGAAAAACTCCACGATTACATCCGCAATTTCGGTTTCGGCACCCGCACGGGCCTGCCGTTGCCGGGCGAAGTCAGTGGCATTGTGCATCCCTTGAAAAAGTGGACCAAAGTTTCCATCGCCCAAATCCCCATGGGGCAGGGCCTCGCGGTGACGCCGCTGCAAATGGTCATGGCCATGAGTGCCATCGCCAACCGCGGCCAGCTCATGCAGCCGATGCTGATCGACCATCTCGAGGATGCGAATGGCCGCGAAGTCGCCAGGTTCCAGCCACGGGCGGTCCGTCAGGTGGTGTCTGAGGCCGCGGCGCGCCAGATGGTGACGGCGCTCAAGACCGTCGTCACACCCGCCGGCACCGCGGTCAAAGCGAAGCTGGACTATTACACGGTTGCCGGCAAAACCGGCACGGCGCAAAAGGTCGAGCACGGCGTGTACGCGTCGGGAAAATATTTTTCCTCGTTCATCGGATTTTTCCCGGCGGACAATCCGGAGTTGTGCATTTCGGTCGTGATGGACGAGCCGAAGCAGGGCCACTACGGCGGCCAGACCGCGGCGCCGTTCTTCCATAACATCGCCGAACGCGCGGCGAGTTATCTGAACATTCCGCCCGACCTGCTCAAGGAACCGGCCATTTCCGAAACTCTGACGATGCCAACGGGAAGCACTGCGCTGCCGATGGCGAAGGTGGCGAAGAAACTTTGACGGCCACCATGCAACTCAAACAGATCATCAGCCAATTCATTCCCGTGAGCATCGAGGGTCCGCTGGACCGCGAGGTGGCGGGGATCACGTATGATTCCCGGCGTGTCACGCCCGGCATGATTTTCGTGGCCATTCCCGGCGAGCATGTGGACGGGCACCAGTTCATCAACAACGCGATCGACCGCGGCGCGTCGGCCATCATTTGTGAGCAGAACGGATTCAGCTCGCAGCGCGCCACCAAGATCAAAGTAACCGACACCCGCGAGGCGCTGGCCCGCGCGTCGGCCGCGTATTACCAGCATCCGAGCGCGAAACTGAAGGTAATCGGCGTGACCGGCACGAATGGCAAAACCACGGTGGCCTTCATGGTGAAGGAAATCCTGGAGGCGACCGGGATCAAGACGGGATTGATCGGCACCGTGCGCTACGAGATTGGCGAGCGCGTGATTCCGGCGCACCGCACGACGCCCGAAGCCCTGGAAATCCAGCAGATGATGGCGCAGATGCTCCGCGCCGGCTGCGGCGCGTGCGTGATGGAAGTCAGCTCGCACGCGCTGGATCAGAAGCGCGTGTGCGGCATTGATTTTGATCTCGGCATTTTCACCAACCTCACGCAGGACCATCTGGACTACCACGGCACAATGGAGGATTACTACGCGGCGAAGAAAAAATTGTTCACCGGGCTGCACGCGAGCGCCAAGCCCGGCGGCGCGGTGATCAACATTGATGACGCGTTCGGCCAGCGCCTGGCGGAGGAAACCCGGGCGGAGGTCCAGCTCACCTACGGCCTCGGCGAAGCCGCCACGTTGCGCGCCACGCAGATTCAACTGGGCCGCGACACGACGCGGTTGAAGATCGAAACACCCGAGCAGAAATTCTCCTGCCAACTGCCGCTGATCGGCCGGCACAATGTTTACAACGCCCTCGCTGCCGTGGGCGCGGCCTTGGTTTTGAAAGTCCCCCTGGCCGCCATCAAGTCCGCCCTGAACGACCTGCGGCCCGTGCCCGGACGTCTGGAGAACATTGCGGCCGGCCAGCCGTTCGGGGTTTACGTGGACTACGCGCACACCGATGACGCGTTGCGCAATGTGCTGCTCACGCTGCGCGAAATCACCCCGGGGCGTTTGCTGCTGGCCTTTGGATGCGGGGGCAGCCGCGATACCGGCAAGCGCGCGAAGATGGGCAGGGTCGCCGCTGAACTCGCCGACTTCACCTTGATCACGAGCGACAATCCACGCAAGGAATCGCCCGCCGGGATCGCCGCCCAGATTGCAGAAGGATTTCGATCCGTGCGGCCCGAGGGCTGCCGGGTCGAACTGGATCGTCGCCGCGCCATTGGCGAGGTGATCCGTCTGGCGCAACCGGGCGACATGGTGTTGATCGCCGGCAAAGGCCACGAAACCTATCAGGAATTTGAGGACACCGTGGTGCCGTTCGATGACCGCATCTACGCGCGCGAGACGCTGGAGGCGCTCGGATTCACCCAGACGAAATGAACAACCCGCGTCCACACTTTTGCTGAAATAGCATGGAACCGCGCTCAATAAAATATGTGGTCGAGGCCGTGGGGGGTGAGCTGTTGAGCGGCTCGCCGGACGCGTTGGCCGGTCGCATCTGCACCGATTCGCGCTTGGTGCAGCCGGGCGATCTGTTTTTCGCGCTGGCGGGCGAACGGTTTGATGGCCACGATTTTTTGGCGGACGTGATGACCCGCGGGGTGGTTGGGGTGGTGGTGGAGCGGGCCAGGGCGCCGCGGCCGACGGCGGGGTGTGCGGTGATTGTGGTGGACCATCCGCGGCGGGCGCTTGGCCGTTTGGCGGCGCGGTACCGGCAGGAGTTTGCCCTGCCCATTGTGGCCGTGGGTGGTTCCAACGGGAAGACCACCACGAAAGATTTAATCGCCGCCGTGCTGCGTGAAAAATTCAGGACGCTGGGGAGCGAGGCGAGCTTCAACAATGACATCGGCGTGCCCGTGACGTTGTTGCAACTGGAAAAGTCGCATCAGGCTGCCGTGCTGGAAGTCGGCACGAACCATGCCGGCGAGCTGGCGCCGCTGCTGCGGATGATCCAGCCAACGTTTGGAGTGGTGACGAGCATCGGGCGTGAGCACCTGGAGTTTTTTGGCGATGTGAACGGCGTGGCGGAAGAAGAAGGCTGGCTGGCGGAACTGCTGCCCGCGGATGGAAAGCTGTTCGTCAATGGTGACAGCCCGGAGATCCACCAGATCAGCCGGCGCACCCGGGCGGCCGTGGTGCGGGTCGGGCTGGCTGAGGGAAATGACTGGCGGGCGGACCACGTGCGGCTGGATGCCAGCGGGGTGACATTTCGGGCCGTGGCACCCAAACCGGATTTCCGCAGCGACTACCGCATTAATCTTTTAGGCCGACACCAGGTCGTGAACGCTTTGTTGGCGCTGGCAGTGGGAACCGAGTTGGGCCTGACGCGCGAACAGATGCAGCGCGCTTTGGCGGGATGCACCCCGCCAAAGATGCGGCTGCAAGTCTGGGAGTCCAACGGCGTGCGCGTGCTCGACGACGCCTACAACGCGAATGCCGACTCGATGTTGGCGGCGCTGCAGACGCTGCACGATCTGCCGTGCACCGGACGGCGAGTGGCGGTGTTGGGCGACATGGCGGAACTGGGCGTCCAGCAGACCGCTGCGCACATCGAGGTGGGCCAACGGGCCGCGGAGTTGGGTGTAAACCGGCTCTTTGCGGTTGGTAAAATGGCGTCCGTGACGGCGGCCGCCGCCCGCGGTCGGGGGTTGGTCCAGTCCATTGAATTCACCGATGTGCTGGCCGCCGCGGCCGG
>JAYUBJ010000335.1:0-1641 GCA_043740915.1 Verrucomicrobiota bacterium | reverse complement strand
TGTAGCCGGCCTTTTTACTTTTACTTTCCCGCATTTGACCTTTAATCCCCCTCCATGGCTTGGCCCGCTGATTACCACATGCACACGCCGCTGTGCCGGCACGCCGTCGGGGAACCGACGGAATATGCGGCGCGCGCCGTGGAACTTGGCCTTACAGAAATCGGCTTCACCGACCATTCGCCGATGCGGCAGGCTGATTTTGACAACTGGCGGATGCGCTCTGATCAACTCGACGATTACGTGGAGAAAGTCCGCCGGGCGCAGGCCGCATTTCCGCAGCTCACCATCAAGCTCGCGCTCGAGGTGGATTATCTGCCCGGACAGGAGGCGTGGATTCGTGAACTGGCCGCGCGGCATCCGTGGGATTATTTTATCGGGTCAGTGCATTATGTTTCCGATTCCTGGGCGGTGGACAATCCGGAGAAACTTTCGGAATGGAAACACCGGGATGCCTTCGAGGTGTGGACGATTTATTTTGAGCGCCTGACGATGGCCGCGGATTCCGGCCTTTTTGAAATCATTGGCCACGCGGATCTGCCCAAGAAATTTGGCTTCTATCCCCGCCAGGATTGCGCGCCGCTATTTGAACGTTTTCTCTCGGCCGCCCGGAAAAGTGACACCGCCATTGAACTGAACACCGCCGGTCTGCGCAAGGAGTGCCGGGAGATTTACCCCAGCCGCCAGTTGCTCCAGCTCGCGTGGAAAATCGGGGTGCCCATCACGTTCGGCTCGGATGCGCATGCGCCGGGCGAAGTGGGGATGAATTTTGCGGAAGCCATGGCGCTGGCCCGGAGTGTCGGCTACACGCACTGCCGTCGCTTCACCCAGCGACGGCGTGACGAGGTGGCGATTTTCTGTGGCTAAAAATTAATGATGCGCTAAATTTCGCCGATGTTAAGCCAGCGTCAACGACCTGTCGCCTACGCCATCGGAACCGGCGTGGCGGTCTGGCTGCTGGCGTGGGGCGGCTACACCGTTGCCAAGCATTCCAAATTGACGGCGGAAAAAGTGCGCGCCTATTTGAAGCAGGTGGAGCTGCGCCAGTTGTCGGGCGAGGCCCGCGCGGCGGCCTTGCGCAAACTGGCGGACCAATTGAACGCGCTGCCGCCCGAGGAGCGCCGGAACGCCCGGCTGGATCGCGCATGGAACCAGTGGTTCAAGGAAATGACCGACCAGGAGAAGTCAGATTTTCTCGATGCCACCCTGCCCAGCGGCTTCAAGCAAATGCTGACGGCCTTCGAGGAGTTGCCCGCCGACAAGCGCAAGAAAGCGGTGGAGGACGCGCTCCGACGCCTCAAGGAGGCCGGGGATGAACCGGCCAACCGCGAACAATGGCAGGCCGAGGGCGGCGGGCGGCCGCCGCAGATGAGCGAGGAATTGCAGAAGAAAGTGGCGGCCGCCGGACTGAAATCATTTTACAGCCAGAGTTCGGCCCAGGCCAAGGCGGAACTCGCGCCGTTGCTGGAGGAATTGCAACGCGCCATGGAAAATGGCCGGCTGTTTCGAGGACGACAATGAATTCCAAAATCCATTTTCAACCGAGCGGCCTGCGGGGACGCACGGCATTCACCATGATCGAGCTGCTGGTCGTCATCGCCATTATCGGCATGATCGCCGGCCTCCTGCTGCCCGTGATTGCCA
>JAYUBJ010000334.1:0-1642 GCA_043740915.1 Verrucomicrobiota bacterium | reverse complement strand
ACGTCCATGGTTACGAACATTTCTCATAGCCCCGCCGAGACGGAAGCGCTCGGTGAAGCCTGGGGCCGCGACGCACAAAGCGGCCTGGTCATCGCGCTTTCCGGCGATCTCGGTGCGGGCAAGACGCAGTTGGTCAAAGGTCTCGCGCGCGGCCTCGGCATTGCCAAGCGCGTGCATTCCCCGACCTTCACGCTCGTCAACGAATACACCGGCGGTCGGCTGCCGCTGTTTCATCTCGATCTCTACCGGCTGGAAACGCGCGCGCAGATTTTGTCGTCGGGGGTCGAGGAATATCTCAACCCGGCGGGCGTGGCGGTCATCGAATGGGCGGAGCGAATTGTGTGTGACGACTTGCAACTGCCCAATCTGCGCCGCGTGAAGATTGAAATTGTCAGCGAAACCGAGCGGCGAATCATCTATGAAGCTTTTGGCACTTGAATTTTCCTCGCCGCAACGAAGCGTCGCCGTGTTGCATGGCCTGACGTGTTGCGAGGTTGTTGAGACGGCTGTTCGTCACACGGCAGCGCTAGGCATGATGACGAAGGTTTTGGCCACTGCCGGGCTGGAGCGCGAACAGATCGAATGTCTTGTCGTCGGTCTTGGGCCCGGTTCCTACCACGGCATCCGCGCGGCGATTGCGCTGGCGCAGGGCTGGCAGCTTGCCAACGGCGTGAAACTGCTCGGCATCAGCAGCACAGAAGTGATCGCAGCGCAGGCGCAAGCCGAGGGGTTTGCGGGAACGGCCACGGTGGTGGTGGACGCGCAGCGGCAGGAATTTTATCTGGCACGCTACGAAATCAGTCCGGCGATCTGCCGGGAAACTGAGCCGTTGCGGATTGCGACCCTGGTTGAAATGCAGGCTCGTGAAGCGGCGGGCGAAGTTTTGATCGGGCCGGAAGTCACGCGCTGGTTTGCCTCGGGCAAAATTATTTTCCCCAGCGCGGCGACGCTGGCCAAATTGGCGGCAACGAGCACCAACTTCGTGGCGGGCGAAAAGCTGGAGCCAATTTATCTGCGTGAAACCGCGTTTGTAAAAGCCCCGCCGCTGCGGGTGATTGTTTAATATGAAAGCCGCTGTTCTCTACGGGAAAGAAGATGTTCGCGTCGAAGACCTCCAGCCCGCCGCATTGAAGCCGGGCGAGGTGCGCATTCAAATCGAGGCCGCGCTCACCTGCGGCACCGACCTGAAAGTTTTCCGGCGCGGTTATCACGCGAAGATGATCGTGCCGCCAGCGGTATTTGGTCATGAACTGGCGGGCGTCATCAGTGAAGTCGCGCCCCTCACCCCGTCCCTCTCCCCATCGGATGGGGAGAGGGTGGCCGTCAGGCCGGGTGAGGGGTGGTCTGTCGGCGATCACGTCGTCGTTGCGAATTCCGCGCCGTGCGGCGGGTGCTTCTCCTGTCGCAACCGGCAGGAAAATCTCTGCGATGATCTCCTGTTTTTGAACGGGGCTTACGCGGAATCCATCGTGGTGCCGGCGCGTCTCGTGCAAAAAAATCTGCTGCGGCTGAAACCGGCGACGGCCTTTCGCGACGCTGCTTTGACGGAGCCGCTGGCGTGCGTGGTGCAGGGAATCGAAGACCTGCAACTGCGCGCCGGACAGCAGGTGCTGGTGATTGGCGCGGGGCCGATTGGCCTGAT
>JAYUBJ010000333.1:0-1642 GCA_043740915.1 Verrucomicrobiota bacterium | reverse complement strand
TGTTATCGATTACGGAGAGCGCATGACGGCGCCGGGTTATTATTTCATGGACAGTCCCGGCAACGATCTCGAAAGCATCGCCGGCCAGGTCGCGGCGGGTTGCAACATTATTTTGTTCACGACGGGCAATGGTTCCATCACCAATTTTCCGTTCGTGCCGACGATCAAACTGATGACCAACACGGGGCGGTATCAGATGTTGACGCACGAAATGGATGTGAACGCGGGGCGTTATCTGGATGGGACGCCGATGGCGGAACTGGGCCGCGAGACGTTCGAGCTATTTCTGAAAGTTGCCTCGGGCAAGCGCAGTGCTGGCGAGTTGGCGGGCCACTCCCAAGTCCAACTCTGGCGCGAATGGCGGCAAACCAACGCCCGCCAGCTCAAGGAAATTCAAGACGCACCAAAACCCGACGGCGAGCCTTTGCCGGTGAAAGCCGGCGCGGGGCCGGAACTGGCCCTCCTGCACTCGCGCGCGGACCAGATTGGGTTGATCGTGCCGACGAGCCTCTGCTCCGGTCAAATTGCGCAGTTGATCGCGGACAAACTCAATCGCGTCCCAACCCCGCGCGCGAACGGCATTGAGCGTTACGTCGCGCTCGCGCACACCGAAGGCTGCGGTAATTCCGCCGGTGACGCCGAGCAACTGTTCCTTCGCACCATGGTCGGATATCTCCGCCATCCGTCGGTGAAGCGCGGCCTTATGCTTGAGCACGGCTGCGAAAAAACCCACAACGACGCGCTCCGTAATTTTCTCGTGGACGAAAATGTGAACCCGGACCGCTTCGGTTTTGCCAGTGTGCAACTGGATGGCGGCATTGAGGAGGTGACGCAAAAGGTGACTGCCTGGTTCAACACCGCGCCACCGGCGGAGTCCGGGCCAGTGATCGAGGAAAGTGGATGGGAATCCCGGCGGCTCGGTTTGACCGCCGTGGGATTGGTGCCCGCTGGGGTAGCCGCCGCGTGTGTCCAACTTGTGCAAGCAATTGTTCAGGCGGGCGGGACCGTAGTGGTTCCGGAAAATGCCGCGTTGTTGAAGTCATCCGGCTTTCGAACCGAGCTGCTCGCCTCGCCCGCGTTCGCGCCGACGATTGCGTACGGCCAGGTGCCGGCCAAGCCGGGCTTGCACATCATGCAGACCCCCACGGATCATTCGGTGGAAACGTTCACCGGCTTGGGCGCGACCGGCGCGACCGTCATGCTGGCGCTCGTTGCGGGCCCGCCCTTGCAAGCGCACCCAATGGTGCCACTCATCCAAGTGGCTTCCACCAGCGACAGCCCATTCACCACGGCCTACCGTGAGGATTTCGATCTCGTACTGGATCCAGAAATGGAAGTGTCCGCGGTGCTGGCGGAACTAGTGCGGCTCGTCGCGGCGGTGGCGTCGCGCGAATACACCCCAAAACTATTTGCGGAAGGCAATGTGGATTTCCAGATGACGCGCGGCTTGCTGGGCGTTTCGCTGTAGGCCGTAGGCCGGCTGTCCACGCACCGGAATTGGATTGCCACGATGCCCCCGGAGCGCGGCTGTGTCCCGCGCCGTGCGCATACGCGTCAACCTTATTTCTTGGTTCGAGCGCGGTCCGTTTTCAGTTTTACTCGCGAAAAAACCAGGGTGTTCTGATCCTGAACCCGCCACTGC
>JAYUBJ010000332.1:0-5643 GCA_043740915.1 Verrucomicrobiota bacterium | reverse complement strand
AGGCGGCTTGGAAGTTCGGAAGTCACCAGGTTTGATCCCGCGCAAAAATGGTCGTGATGTTGGCAAATCAAGTGCGATGGCAGCGTCAGGATGCTGGGAACGTTCCTCCCTGCCTCTGCAGAGGAGCGCCGATCACCTGATCGGCCCGTTGCTAGGGTCGCAGTCTGGCCTGCCGATCTGGAGATCGGCGCTCCATGGGTTAAAGGCGTAATGCGCGCAAAAGGTTCAGAGGGCTCTATCCTCTTACGAGAGGGCCGGGGTGAGGGAGAGCGTTTTGAATGCAAAGGTTTCATGGCACGAGTCCGGTGCGGGCGAGTTCGGCAGCGATGGTTTTCAGAGCGTGATGCAAAATGTACCCGACGTGTCCGCTGGTCAGCCCGGTGCGTTCGCTGATTTCTTTGTACGAAAAATTCTCGTTAAACTTGAGCCGCACCAATTCCCGGCTCCGCTCATCCAACGTCGCCAGGCTCAATCGAACCAACCCGATGCCTTCCGAGCGCATGAGATGTTCATCCGGAAACGGGTCGGGATCGATGCCCTCGGGAGTCCTCGCTTCCGCCGTTGAGTCCGCCGTGGGCATGGGAACGATCTTGGCGTTGTCGCGTCGATGGTTGAGGGCCTGATTATGCACGGTGCGATAGAGCCAGCGGCGCGGCTCGCGGACTTCGGCAAACTGGACGTGCAATTTCATGAAAGCTTCCTGGACGGCATCTTCGGCCAATGACCGCTCGCCGAGCAGTCGCAGGGCATAAATGAGCAGTGGCGATTCGAGGGCGGCGAACAATTCCTCGATCGACTCGGACCGCGGCGGATCCGTGCTGGCTGGGTCGTTTTGGACCACGGTCATTTTCGTTCAGGCGGCATCGCGTTGTGTCCCCGGTCTGGCCCGGTCGTTCGAGCTATCGTTGGCTGATCTCACCCAGTATGACACGCCCGGGGGACATTTCTTAGTCGAAATTTAGAGGCCAATACTCCCGGTGATTCGTTGGGCGCGTCAGGATCAGCCAATGGGTGATGGTGGAAGGCCATACGGAACGATGTCGCAGGACAGGACGTCGCGCCGGTCTCTAACTTGAGCCATCCGTTTCGGCGGGAGCATCGCTTCGTCATTGAAGGTGTCACCAAACCGTGGGTCAACTTCTCGCAGCGGGAGACAGGCGCGACGCCTGTCCTACGCCCCGACCCGCGTTGGCCCGGGCTTTCAACGACATGGTTGGCTGAGAATGGAGGTATTCCGCAATCGAGAGGAAGTGGGGTGGCCAACGGGATTCGAACCCGCAACAACAAGCTCCACAAGCTTGGACTCTACCATTGAGCTATGGCCACCACAGCGGCAGGGACGGTAGAAATCTTTCCCCGCAGCGTCAAGCCCGGCGTACAGCCCGGCGGGCTGTCATCTCCGGGCTTTACGGAAGCGGATCTTTGATTACACTCCGGGCGATGCCTGTTCTGGACAAAAGCAAATTGTTTGGTGGCCTGCTTGCCGAGGAACTGCAGGCCCTGGAGCAGACCGCCGAGATCAAGCAGTATCCGGCGGGCCAAAACATTTTCATCGAAGGCGATCCCGGCGATGGCATCTACGTCATCGCCGAAGGCTTGGTGCAGATTTCCGCCCTGGTCAACCAGCAGGAACGGCGCGTCCTCTCGCGCGTGGGGCCGGGCGATTACTTTGGCGAGATGGCCGTGGTGGACAACGCTGCGCGCTCCGCCACCGCGACCGCCGAGCAGGACACGCGGGCCTACTTCCTCCCGCGCGACCAGGTATTAAGCCTCTTGGACAAGTCCCCGAAACTGGCCATCAGCCTGGTGCGCGAGTTCAGCCGCCGCATGCGCGAAGTGAACCGGCAATACATCCAGGAAGTCCTGCAGGCCGAACGGCTGACGCTGGTGGGCCGGTTCGCGCGCTCCATCGTTCACGATTTCAAGAACCCGCTCAACGTCATCGGCCTCGCGTCCGAACTGGCCGGCATGGAAAGCGCCACGCCCCAGACGCGCGCGTCGGCCAAGGCCCGCATCCGCCGGCAAGTCGACCGGTTGAGCAACATGATCAATGAGTTGCTGGAGTTCACGCGCGGTTCGCAATCGAACATCGTGCTGGCCCAAACCGATTACGCGGCCTTTGTGAATCAATTGCTCGAAGAAATCCGGCCGGAAGTCCACGAAAAAGCCGTCGTGTTGGAATGTAAAAACGAGCCGCCCACGGTCCAACTGCCGTTGGATCCGCATCGGTTGACCCATGTGTTCTACAACCTCATCCACAACGCGGTGGACGAGATGCCGGACGGCGGCACCATCCTGTTGCGTTTCAAGGTCACCGACAAGGAGTTGATCACGGAAATCGAGGACACGGGCAAAGGCATCGCCCCGGAAATCGTCAGCCAGCTTTTCCAACCCTTCGCCACGCATGGCAAAGCCCAGGGCACCGGGCTGGGGCTTTCGATCTGCAAGAAGATCGTGCAGGATCATCGCGGCAAAATCGAGGCACGCAGCGCACCGGGCCATGGTGCGGTGTTCGCCTTCACCCTCCCATTGGGCCGGTGAGCCTGGTGCTGCCAGCACCCGCGCTGCATGAGACTGAACCCCGCCGATGCGTAGCCACAGAGAGGCACAAACGACTCAAACAAATGGGTCGAACTAATGCAGGTGGCACGGTTCTTTGCTCACTTCCAAGTGAATCGTTCATGCACCGGGCAAGGAGAATTCGATTCTTCTTTTTGTGCCGCTTGTGCTTTTTCGTGGCCTGGTGAACCGAGTTTTCCAGGATGAACCGAATCCGTCTGTTACCGGAACAGGTCGCCAACCAAATCGCCGCCGGCGAGGTGGTCGAGCGGCCGGCCAGCGTCGTCAAGGAATTGGTCGAGAACGCGCTCGACGCACAGGCGGCCCGGATCACCATCGAGATCCAGGCCGGCGGCCGCAGCTTGATCCGGGTCACGGACGATGGGTTTGGCATGAGCCGCGATGACGCCCTGCTCTGCCTCGAACGCCATGCCACCAGCAAAATCCGGCGCGCGGAGGACTTGGGCGCGATCAGCACCCTGGGCTTTCGCGGTGAAGCCCTGCCGAGCATCGCCAGTGTCAGCCGCTTCACCCTCACCACCCGGGAGCGCGACGAACCCACGCCGGACGCCACACGCATCGTCATCAATGGAGGAAAGATTCTGGAGGTGAAAGCCGCCGGGGCCGCTGGCGGAACGTGCGTCGAAGTGCGGCAACTTTTTTTCAACCTCCCCGCGCGCCGCAAATTTCTCCGCCGCGAGGAAACGGAGCGCGCGCACATCCAGCATTATCTCGCCCTGGCCGCGCTGGCTCATCCCGAAGTCGCGTTCACTTTCACGCACGACAGCCGCACCGTCTGGCAACTGCCCGCGGTGAAAAGTGGAAATGACACTCCGGGCCGGCTGGCCGCCTTGCACGAACGTCTCAAAGCGATCTACGGCGGCGAACAAAAATTGCTGGCCGTGGAATTTGAGACGCCCTGGGACATTGCAGCCCACGAAGCGGATCAAGAATCCCGGCAATCAACCTTCCGGGTCTGGGGATTCATTGGCGCGCCAGGTGTTTCGCGCTCCACCCGCGACGAACAGCATCTGTTCGTCAATCGGCGGCCCGTCGAAAACCGCGGGCTCAACTACGCTCTGCTTGAAGGCTACCACACCGCGCTCATGAAAGGACGCTATCCGGTCGGGTGCCTGTTCCTCGAAATTGACCCGATGGAAGTGGATGTGAATATTCATCCCGCCAAACGCGAGGTGAAATTCCACCAGGAAAAAGCCGTGCGCCAATGCGTGGCGGAGGCGGTGCGGGAAACGCTGCTGGAGTTTCATGCGCGACCGGCGCCGATGCCAGAAGTTCAAAGTTCAAGGTTCAACATTCAAACTCAAGGGAGCGAGCGCGTCACCGCGAGCGGTCAACCTTTGGAAATAAAATCTTCGCCGGAATTTTCCGCACCGCACCTGCCAAATTTTCCGGGGCCAAGACCCTCATTTCCCGAGGTTCCGGCGCGGCCGATCGAGCAAAAGCCCCTGCCCATGGGCTTTTTCTCCATCCGCCCCGCGGTGGAACCGCCGCCGCCTCCGACCCTGAATCCCCGACCTGCGACCACACCAATTCCCTTGCTGTCGGTGCCGTTGCGGCTCGTCGGCGTGGTGGGCCGGCTTTATGTGGTGCTGGAATCGGATCGCGGTCTGGTGCTCATGGATCAGCACGCGGCGCACGAGCGCATTTTATTTGAACAGATGTTGCACCGGATGGAGCAAGGCTCCGCGCCATCGCAGCGGCTGCTGTTGCCGGAAACGGTGGAACTGCCGCCGCGCGACGCGCAATTTCTCCGCGAGCAACTGGCCACCCTCACCCGGCTGGGGGTCGGCCTGAGCGAGTTTGGCGAGCGCACTTTTTTGCTCGATGCCCTGCCGCCATTCGTCAAGGCCGCCAATGCCCGCCGCTTCGTGCTGGAGCTGGTGGATGAATTGAAAGCCGCCGGGGAATCCGTGAACGCGATGCGCTTGGGCGAGCACATGGTGGCCAAAACCGTCTGCCGCCACGCCGTCAAAGCCAACGATCCGCTGGCGGGACCGGAATTGGAAAATCTCGTGAATGATTTGCGTCATTGTGCCATGCCCTACACCTGTCCGCACGGCCGGCCCACACTGATCGAAATGAATTTCCGCGAGCTGGACCGGAAGTTTGGCCGGACGCAATAGCGCGATGGTTGGGACTTTTTTTGCTGTTTTCTTCCTGATCTGCTTGCTTAAATGCCCGCCATGTTAGGACTTTTCAAATCAAAACCCAAGGTCAAGGCGCTGCTCATTGTCGATGTGCAGAATGATTTCATTCCCGGCGGCGCGCTGGCGGTCCCCCAGGGCGATGAGGTCGTGCCGGTGATCAACCGCCTGCAGGCGGAGTATGACATTATCCTCGCCACCAAGGACTGGCATCCCGCCAACCATTGCAGTTTTGCCTCCAGCCATCGCGGTTATAAAGTGGGCGACCGCGCGGAGCTGGAAGTCGGCTCACAGTTGCTCTGGCCGGATCATTGCGTGCAGGGAACCAAGGGCGCCGAGTTCGCCACCGGCTTGGAAACCAAAAAAATCCAGAAGACTTTTGAAAAAGGCATCGACCGAAATATTGACAGTTACAGCGGCCTGTACGACAACGGCAACCAACGCGAAACCGGCTTGCGCACCCATCTCGCCACCAAACTCGTGCAGGAAGTCCATATCGTCGGCCTGGCCACTGATTACACCGTGAAACACACCGCGCTGGACTGCAAACGCGCCGGCTTCGAGGTCGTCGTCATCCTGGCCGGCTGCCGCGCGGTCAATCTAAAGCCCGGCGATGACGCGCTGGCGATCAAGGAAATGAAAGCGTCCGGCGTGCAGGTGAAGTAAGACGGCAGGCGGCTCGGTGCTCCACCGCTGCTCGAGACATCATCGCAACTCATTCAAGCGGCCGAAATCCGAAGCTCGAAATCCGAGATCCGAAAGAAGCCCGAATCCCGAAATCCGAACGACTGGATTGCAGTCGCCTGGTGATTCGGGCTTCGGGTTTCTTTCGGGCTGCGGCCCTCGGGTTTCGGATTTCAAATCGAGGGACTTGCAGTGATGCTTGGAGCAGCGCTGTCTGCTCCGGCAAGGCAAATTT
>JAYUBJ010000331.1:0-5662 GCA_043740915.1 Verrucomicrobiota bacterium | reverse complement strand
TCCAGAAATTCGTCGTGCCCAGCTACGGGCGCTTCGAAATTGCGTTTGCGCGCGGCGCGGGCAGTTATCTGTGGGACGTGGCGGGGAAGCGTTACCTCGATCTCGGCGGCGGCATCGCGGTCTGCTCGTTGGGCCATGCGAACACGGAGATCACTGAGGCGCTCGTCGAGCAATCGCGCAAGCTGGTGCATGTCTCAAATCTGTATTACCACGAGCCGCAGGGACGGCTGGCGCAGGCGCTCGTGAATTTGATTGCGCCGGGTAAAGTGTTTTTCAGCAACAGCGGTGCGGAGGCGAATGAAGGCTTGTTCAAGGTCGCGCGCAAGTTCGGCCACGACGAAGGCCGTTACGAAATCATCACCGCGCACAATTCCTTTCACGGCCGCACGCTGGCGGGCATCGCGGCGACCGGCCAGGAGAAGGTGAAAAAGGGATTCGAGCCTGCGGTGCCGGGCTTCAAGCAGGTCCCCTACAATGACCTCGCCGCCCTGCGCGCCGCGCTTTCGCCCGCAACCGTAGCGGTGCTGATCGAGGCCATCCAAGGCGAAGGCGGCATCACGCCGGCGACGCCGGATTATCTGCTCGGCTTGCGCGCGCTGTGCGACGAGAACAAATTGCTCCTGCTCCTGGACGGTGTGCAGGACGGGCATTTCCGGACGGGAAAATTCCAGAGCTATCAGCGGATTCTGGAAAGCGTAGGACCGGCGTCGCACCGGTCTCCAACTTCAGAAGACAATGTGAAGCAAACAAATGGAGACAGGCGCGACGCCTATCCTACGGATTTTCTCCCCGACGGCATCTCGATGGCCAAGTCGCTCGGGGGCGGATTTCCCATCGGCGCGTTCTGGGTGCGCGAACCGTACCAGGATTTGCTCGGCCCCGGCACGCACGCGACGACGTACGGCGGCACGCCGCTCGGTTGTGCGGTGGCACTGAAGATTCTCGAGGTCATCGAGCGCGAAAAACTGGCCGACAACGCGCGCGACACCGGTGCCTGGTTGATGGCGGAGTTGGCACGACTGGCGCGGCAATACCCGCAAGTTATCAAGTCGGTGCGCGGGCTGGGCTTCATGATTGGCATCGAACTGGCCAAGGACATCCCGGCATTCGCGGTGGAGAACAAAGCGGCATCGCTGCAATTTGTGAATCGCCTGCACGAGGCGGGCTTGCTCACCATTCCCTCGGGCACGCACGTCATCCGGTTGCTGCCCGCTTTGAATTTGCGAAGGCAAGAGGCGCAGGAAGGCCTGCAGATCATCGAATCCGTGGCCGCCAAACTTGCCTGAGGCAGCATCGGGGGATGCTTAATTTTCAAAACCTATGACACCTCACGCGACAAAGCACCTTTCAAAAAGCGACCCAGTGATGCGCCGACTCATCCGCGAAGTCGGTCTCTGCCAGTTGAAACCAGAAAAACGGCGGGCGCCGTTCCAATCGCTGGTGCAGGCGGTCGCGCATCAGCAGCTCCACGGCAAGGCAGCGAACACGATTCTTACGCGTTTCATCAAGTTGTTTCCCGGCCGTCGCTTTCCCAAGCCGGAGGATTTGGCGGGCGTGTCGGATCAACAGATTCGCGACTGCGGGTTTTCCCGCGCCAAGGTCGCGGCCATCCGTGATATTGCGGAGAAAACACTGTCTGGCGTGGTGCCGACCTCGCGAAACATCGCGTGCCTAAGTGACGAGGAAATCATTCTGCGCCTGACCGAGGTGCGCGGGGTGGGCCGCTGGACGGTTGAGATGCTGCTGATGTTCCAACTCGGCCGGCCCGACGTTTTGCCGGCGGATGACTTCGGCGTGCGCACCGGCTTTCGCGTGGCGTATGGATTGAAGGAAATGCCCACGGTGAAAGAACTCCTCGCCCATGGCGAACGCTGGCGCCCGCATCGCACCACGGCCTCGTGGTATCTCTGGCGCGCGGCCGACCGGGCGAAGAAATAGGAGTGACACGGCGGGGGGATTTGATAAACAAAATGGTTTCGGGAGTGTTCCTGAAAGCATTGCTGGCCATGAAACATCTGCTGAGTCTTGAAACCATGTCGCGGGACGACATGGAGTTGGTATTGCGCAGCGCCACAACGTTCAAGCGCGCGCGCGCCACCCACGCCCGGCCGCTCGCCGGCCAGACGTGGGCGCTGATTTTCTGCAAATCCTCCACGCGCACACGGGTTTCGTTCGAGGTCGGCATCCGTGAGTTGGGCGGCAACGCGCTGTTTTTGAACGCGAACGACATCCAATTGGGGCGGGGCGAACCCATCAAAGACACGGCGCGCGTGCTCGGCCGCATGGTGCAGGGCGCGGTCATCCGCACCTTCGCGCAGCACGACGTGGAAGAGTTCGCCGAGTATTCCGGCATTCCCACCGTGAACGCATTGACGGACGACGAGCATCCCTGCCAGATTTTGACGGACATTTTCACCTATCAGGAAACGCGCGGGCCGATTCAAGGCCAGGTGGTCACGTTCATCGGCGACGGCGCGTGCAACGTGCCGCTGTCCTGGATTTTTGCGGCGGCCAAGCTCAGCTTTGAATTGCGCATCGCCGCGCCGAAGGCGTTTCAACCCACAAGTGAAATTGTCAGGCGAGCTGGCGCGAAAGCGATCTCGGGTTGGACCAGTTACGCGGGGGGAAAGTGGGAGGCGGAGTTGTCCAAGGAGGGTGGCAAGATCGTCGTGACCGAAGACGTGGGGCTTGCCGCCACGGGCGCCGACTTGCTCTATACCGATGTCTGGGTTTCGATGGGCAAAGAGGCCGAGTCCGCCGAGCGCATCTCGGCGCTGACCGGTTACCAGATCAATCCGTCACTCGTGAAACTCGCGAAGCCCGGCGCGCTGGTCATGCACTGTCTGCCCGCGTATCGCGGCAAGGAAATTGACGCGGAGACGTTCGAGGAAAATGCGCAGACGATTTTTGACGAGGCGGAAAACCGGCTGCATGTGCAGAAGGCGATTTTGAACTGGCTGGTGTCGTAGGCGCCTACTTCGCGCCGAATCGTTCCAGCAAATTGCGGGCGACATTATTGCCCGGGTCGAGTCGCAACGCCGTATCCAGTTCCTGCCGGACCTTCGCATTGTCCGACGGATTCAGCACTTCCGTGAGCCGCGCTTGCAACACGTGTTCCGAGGATTCGTAAGAGGTATTGAACCCGGCCGGCAGCCCCGCGGTGCCAGAAACCACATAGGGAAAGAACGGTTCACGCTGTTTAATAAGTTCGATGTAGAGCGGCACGAGCAGGGTCTCGCGGCTGCCACGAATGGTGGAGCGCGGAGTGACAAGTTCCAGATACGGCAAGTCGTCCGTGTTCAAGGCCTGCGAGCTGCCGAGAAACTTGACCATCGTCACGTCGCCAACCATGAAACAATTGAGAATGTCCACCGCGCGCGCCATGCGAATGAGGTTCAAGTCTTCATGCACGGCGGGAATGGCCAGCTTCTGTCGAAGTAATTCGAGGTCGAATTTCAGCGGCTGGTTCATCCCCAAAATGATCGTCCACTCCGTCCGACCCACCGGCGTGTGGAACAGATACACGTGCGGGAACACCGCCTTCAACGAGCGGGTGGCCACGCGAAAATCTTCCAGCGCCATGCCGTGCATCGGCAGCCAAGCGGAGAAAATGCCGTCGGGTTTGAGACGTTGCTGGCACAGCCGATAATAGTCCGTTGCGTACAAGCCGCCGTTGCCCGCGTAGCGCGGATGGATGGAGTCCGAGAGAATTGCGTCGTATTGCTTGTCGCATTTCACCAGGTAGCTGCGCGCGTCGTCGAGGCAGACCCGCACCCGCTTGTCCGCGAGCACGTCGTGATTGGTGTCTAAGAAATGATCACGCGCATTGATAACCGCCTTGGTGATTTCCACGCAGTCGATTTCCCGCACCGGATGCCGCGTGATGGACCATGCCGTGCCGCCCGAACCGAAGCCGATTTGCAGCACCTTTTCCGGATGGGGATGGATCAGCAGGGCAAGATGCGCCTGTAATTTTTGCGTGGCCTCAAATTTCAAATCCGTGCCGGCCACGTTGATGCCGTTGATGGAGATCGTCCGGTGATCGCCGTAGTTTTCAATGGTGACCGTGCCGCCGAGGTCCTCGTGGATGTAGTCGAGGGTCGCCTCGGGCGCGGTGAAAATGTCGGCGAACGTGTTTTTTGGAATGCTTCCTTGCGTCACGAAAAACACCGCCACCACCACGCCCGCCAACGCGCCCAGCCGCGGCAGGGAAAACCGGATTTCCTTCCCGCCCGTGCCGGTGGACGCCAAAGCCACGCCGCCGATGACAAGATTCAACAGCGCGAGAGCTTTGAGACTGTCGAGCGTGCCGAGTTGCGGAATGAGCAGAAAGCCGGCGAGGAGCGAACCGCCGATCGCGCCAATGGTATCGGCGAAGTAAGCCACGCCGACATCGGCGCCGGTCTGTTGGTGTGAGGTGGTATAGATCCGCGCGACCACCGGAAAAGTCATGCCGGTGAGCAGCGTGGCCGGAAAAATGAACACCAGTGAAATCGCGCTCTGCAGGAGGATGAAGCCGGTCAGGTCACTGAACCGCGGGGCTTCTTTGGGGCCCAGAAATCCGCCCAGCATATTCAGCAGTTGGGGTGCGGCGGCGAGGGTGGCCAGCACGCCCAGGCCGATGAGCATTTGGAGAACGCTGAAAATTTCGACGAGCCGTTTGGTTCGATCCACCAACCGCGCGATAAGCAGGCTGCCCAGCGCCAGGCCGAGCAGGTAGGTCGTGAGCATCACCGTGAACGAATAGGAAGTGCCGCCGGCGAGGAAGGTCAGCACGCGTGTCCAGAGAACTTCGTAGGCCATGGCCGCGAACCCCGACACGGCGAACAGGGCGAGCAACAGCCGACGAAACCAGACCGGCTGCGGGGGGGGTGCCGCCGTGGGAATGGCGGCGGGCGTCTGGATTTCCACCGCGCTGGTTTCTTTGCCCAGCACGAGGGCGATGATTCCCACGGCCACATTGACAGCCACGGCCAGCCACGTGGTGGCGCGGACGCCGAGGCTGCCGACGAGCCAGAAGCCGGCGGCCGCGCAACCGATGACCGCGCCCAGCGTGTTGAGTCCGTAGAGCAGGCTCAAGCTGCGGCCGAGCGACGAAAATTCGCGGCTGAGGTATTTGGTCAACACCGGCAGGGTTCCGCCCATGAGCGTGGTGGGGATAAGCAACAGGCCGACGAGCAGGATGGATTGCGCAAAACTGAGCGCGTGGTAGGACGAGTCGGAAATTTTTGCGTACCAGAGATACAGCGGCATCAAACCCTGCAGGATCAACGGAAACAACAGGGCGAGCCCGCCGATGATCAGTTCCAAAATGCCATAGAGCCGCAGGGGATTTTTGACGCGGTCGGCCACTTTTCCAAACAGCAGACTGCCGATGGCGAGGCCGCCCATGAAGCCGGCCAGCACGGTGGCCGTCGCATAAACGGTGTTGCCAAAAACCAGTGAGAGCTGCCGCATCCAGACCACTTCATAGACCAGCCCGCAAAAGCCGGAAGCAAAGAAGAGCAACAAAATCAGCGGTTTTCGGTTCATCACATTCATTTCAGAATTATCCCGCCGCCTCGCGTTGGCGACGCAGCCCGGCCCCACTTTGCCGTGGAGCCGGTTCAAAGATCAAATGCCGATTTTTTGATTTTGAATGGGCGCGTCCGTCCAGGACATG
>JAYUBJ010000330.1:0-17227 GCA_043740915.1 Verrucomicrobiota bacterium | reverse complement strand
ATGCCTAAGCTGATGCACGATTACGCAATGGTACCGCTTTATGTGCTTTTATCGATCATTTGCCCACGTGGGCCGCTTGGTGAGGTGATTGCTGTCGGCGTGGTAATCCTGCTAATGAGCTCTGCCAGCTATCTGGCAATATGTTTGTTTCCATTCATTTTTCGTAAGCTGAAGGCTCTGCTGGACGAAGGAAAAAGGGATTGAACTGAGCTCGACATGCCAACCAGGCGTCCGGTGTATTTACACACCTGCCATTTCGATGGTCGGCGGGGCGCGCCTGACGTGAGGATCACCGTTCGTCGGCATGAATGCACGCCTCCACTTGTTTCTCTGCGTCCTCGCGGCTTTGCAAGCGGGCGTGGGCGGACATTGAACGAACTTTACGCGCGGCAATCGAATGGGGCGCAGCTTGACACTGCCCCCGCGTTTGAGGCCGCGAAGCGGCCAGACATGAATAGCCGTGGGTGAAACCCACGGTGGGATGATTGAAAAAGGGTGCGACCCCTGCGGGGTCGAAGGTGTTGCCACGCTGAACCGTGGGCTACCGCCCACGGCTATTCACGTTTTGTCCCTTCGGGACAATCGGGGGCAGTGTCAAGCTGCGGCCAATCAAATGCTTTGAATCAGGTTAAGATTGCTTGTTTGGCGGCGGCCTTTTAGGTTAACGCGCGTAATTTACACGGAACAAATGGACAACTTTTCAGCATGAAAGTGGTGATTCTCTGTGGTGGGTTGGGCACGCGGCTCCGGGAAGAAACCGAATACCGACCCAAACCGATGGTGCCGGTGGGCGGGCGACCCATCCTCTGGCACATCATGAAGCTCTATGCGCACCACGGCCACAAGGACTTCATCCTGTGCCTCGGCTACAAGGGGGAAATCATCAAGGACTATTTCCGCAACTACCATTGGAACACCAGCGATGTGACGCTGCGCCTCGGCCGCACCCCCAAGATCACCTACCACAGCCAGCACGAGGAGGAGGACTGGACGGTCACCCTGCTCGACACCGGCCAGGCGACGCAAACCGGCGGTCGCTTGCGCCGCGCGCTGCCATTTGTTGATTCTGAGAATTTTCTACTCACCTACGGCGACGGGCTGACCAACAGCGACATCAACCAGTCCATCGCGTTTCATCAACAGCACGGCGCGACCGCCACGATCACGGCGGTTAATCCCACCGGTCGGTTCGGCGAGCTGGCGATGGACGGCCACACCGTTACCGCGTTCCATGAAAAGCCGGAGAAGGAAACGGCCTTCATCAACGGCGGCTTTTTTGTGCTGAACAAAAAAATCGGCGCACTCCTCACCGGCGACGATTGCGTGCTGGAAAAACAGCCGCTGGAACAACTCGCCCGCGACGGACAGCTCAAGGCCCATTGCCACCGGGGCTTTTGGCAGTGCATGGACACGTATCGCGAACAGGAGTTGTTGAACAAGCTTTGGGAATCGGGCCAGGCCCCGTGGAAAGTCTGGTGAGGCATGTTTGACGGCTACTACGGCGGCAAACGCGTGCTCCTCACGGGCCACACCGGCTTCAAGGGCGCCTGGCTGGCGCTGTGGCTCAAGCATCTCGGCGCCGAGGTTTGCGGCGTCGGTTTGCCGCCACCCACGCATCCGAACCTGCACGAAATCGTCCAAGGCCATGCGTTCGCACGGCAGGTCGACTGCGACATCCGCAAACTGGCGCCACTCTCCGACGCCATCCGCCAGTTTGCGCCCGACTTCATTTTTCATCTGGCGGCGCAATCGCTGGTCCGCCGCTCTTACGCCGAACCGTTGGAAACGCTGCAAACCAACGCGCTGGGCACAGCGAACCTGCTCGAAGCCGTCCGCCTCGCCGAACTCCCGTGCGCGATCCTGGTCGTCACCAGCGACAAATGTTACGCGAACCAGGGCTGGGAATACGGCTACCGCGAGCACGACCCGCTCGGCGGCCACGACATCTATTCCATGAGCAAGGCCGCGACGGAGCTGGTGGTGCAGGCCTGGCGCAAGTCGTTTTTTCTGCCCAACCCCAAGCTCGGCAACCTGGCGTCCGCGCGCGCGGGCAACGTCATCGGCGGGGGCGATTACGCGGCGGACCGCATCGTGCCAGACTGCGTGCGGGCGCTGTTGGAAGTCCGCCCCATTGAAGTGCGGAACCCGGCGGCGACGCGCCCGTGGCAGCATGTGCTGGACTGTCTGAGCGGTTATCTCTGGCTCGGCGCGAGGCTGGCGCGCGCAGAAAAGAATTCACCGTTCGCCAGCGCATTTAATTTCGGCCCCGGTGTGCAGGCCAATCAGCCGGTGTCCGAACTGGTGAAGGAAATATTGCGCCACTGGCCCGGTGAATGGCGGGATGTTTCCGACCCGCAGGCGCCCCACGAAGCGCAGCAGCTCCACCTCGCCATCGACAAGGCGGCGGCGCGGCTCCAGTGGTTTCCCACCTGGGACTTTGCGGAGGCGGTGGAGCAGTCGGTCGTGTGGTATCACCAGCGGCATGCCCAAAAAAATCCCGGCATGCTTCGGCTCACCCTCGGGCAGATCGAATTATTCACGCGCGCGGCGCAAGCACGGAACCTGGCCTGGGCGAAGCCGGCGGCGCCATGAACCCGTCCTTTGAATGCCGTTCCTGTGGCGGTCGCGACGGCGGGCTGATCCTGGATCTCGGGCGGCAGCCGCTGGCGAATAATTTGCTGCGCGCCGAAGACCTGGCCAAGCCGGAACCGCGCTTCCCGCTGCGGCTGTTTGTCTGTCCCGCCTGCTGGATGGTGCAGATCACTGATCTCGTGCCGCCCGTGGAATTGTTTTCGGAGTACCTCTATTTCTCGTCGTTCTCCGACGCCATGTTGGAACACGCCCGGAGTGCTGCCGCGCGTTACATCGGCGAGTTTGGTTTGGGGCCGGAAAGCCTCGTCGTCGAAATTGCGAGCAACGACGGCTACCTGCTGAAGAATTTTGTGCAGGCGCAGATTCCCTGCCTCGGCATTGAACCCGCCGCCAACATCGCCCGCGTCGCCCGCGAGCAAGGTGTTGAAACGCTGGTGGAGTTTTTTGGCGAGGCCCTTGCCCGCAGACTCGCCGCCGAGGGCCGGTCAGCGGATCTCCTTCTGGGAAACAATGTCTTCGCCCACGCGCCCCATCCGAACGACTTTGCCGCCGGCCTGCGCGCCCTGCTCAAACCAAAGGGGCGCATCATCCTGGAATTCCCCTACGGCGTGGACATGATCGCGCAAGGTGAATTTGACACGATTTATCACGAGCACGTTTTTTATTTCACACTGACCACGCTCCAACCGCTCTTTCGCCGGCATGGCCTCGACATTTTTCACGTCGAACGGCTCCCGATCCATGGCGGTTCGCTGCGGATTTTCGCCGGCCACGCGGGCGTCCATCCAACGCTAGCCTCCGTGGCCGCGCTCCAGGGAGAGGAAACCGGCCAAGGCGTTGCCACGGCCCAATACTACACGGGCTTTGCCAGCCGCGTCGCGGAAACGAAACACGCTCTGTGCGACTTGATCGCAAGTTTGAAGCAGCAAGGCAAATCCATTGCCGCGTACGGCGCGTCGGCCAAAGGCAGCACCTTGCTCAATTTTCTCGGGCTGGGCAATGGGGTGATCGAATTCGTGGCTGATCGCAGCCCCTACAAGCAGGGGCGGCTCACCCCGGGAACGCATTTGTCCATTCTGCCAACCGAGCAATTGCTGGCCCGGATGCCGGATTACACTTTGCTGCTGACGTGGAATTTTGCCGACGAAATATTGCGCCAACAAGCGGAATATCGCCAGTGCGGCGGCCGGTTCATCCTGCCAATCCCGGAAGTGACAATTGTCTGACACCATGAAGTTTTCTCCCACCTCATTGCCAGGCGTCTGGCTGATCGAAATGGAGTTGCGCCCCGATGCGCGCGGGTTTTTCACCCGCACCTACTGCGAAAGGGAATTCGCCACCCACGGCCTGAACACGCGCTGGCCGCAATGCAACCTCACCCGCACCCACCAGCGCGGCCTGATCCGCGGCCTGCACTACCAAAGCGAACCGAAGCCGGAAATCAAATTGATCCGCTGTAGCGCCGGCGCGATCTGCGACGTGGTGGTGGACCTCCGCGCCGGCTCGCCGACGTACGGCCGCTGGGAGAAGTTTGAATTGACCGGCGACAACGGCCGCGAACTCTATGTTCCGACCGGGTTCGCACATGGATTTCAATGCCTGAGCGAGACGTGTGAAGTTTTTTATCAGATGTCGGAATTTTACTTCCCGGAGCTGGCCCGTGGCATCCGCTGGGACGATCCGACGGTCGGGGTGGCGTGGCCGCTGCCCTATCCAATCCTTTCGGACCGGGATCAAAACCTGCCGCTGCTTTCGCCTGCGCCGTGAAAATTTTGCTCACCGGCCCGACGGGCTTCATCGGCTCCGCGTTTCGGCAAACCGCCTTGCGCCACGGCCACGAAATCGCCGCGTTGGTGCGGCCGGAAAAAATAGCAACGGCCCGCACGCAGACGACCGCCCGGCTGACCTGGCTGCCGGGGACACTTGCGGACGCGCCGTGGAGCGACCTCCAGAAATTCCAGCCGGAACTTTGTCTGCACACCGCGTGGATCACGACGCCGGGGGTTTATCTCGAGTCACCCGAAAACGAGCGTTACGTGCAATGGAGCCTTGATTTCTTGCGGCGGGTCAGCGACCTCGGAACCAAACGAATGATCGTGTTGGGCACTTGCCTCGAGTATCAAGGCGGCGACCAGATTCTATCCGAGGACCACACGCCGCTTGCCCCCGTCTCGCTTTATGCGCGCTGCAAGAACGCCTTAAGGATTGCCTTGGAAAGGGAGGCCGCCCTGCGCGGGTTTGAGTTGTGCTGGGGCCGGGGGTTTTATGCATACGGGGTTGGTGAGCACCCGTTGCGTTTGGGTAGCTCCCTCATTCGATCGTTACTCCGGAGTGAGAAGCTTGTTCTAAAATCGCCGAACAGCATCAAAGATTACATTTATGTTGATGACCTGGCGGCGGCGTTGCTGGCTGTCGCCGAAAACGGATTTTGTGGTGCGATTAACCTGGGCACAGGCACGGGCGTCTCCGTTCGCGAAGTGGCTGAAACCATTGCGCGGCTGATGGGGTCAGCCGAGGCGGTGGAGGCGCCGCCCGCCGCGGTGTCCGACCAAGAAAATCCCGTGGTGGCGGACGCTTCCAAATTACGCAGCTTAGGCTGGCAGCCGCACTACACGTTGTCCGCCGGGCTGCAAAAACTAATTGCCGCCGTACGTGCCCGGCCGCACCCGTAATTTATCCTGTTTATGACACTGACCATCGATACTAATGAGAAAACGCTCATCGAGGAAATTGCCGGACAGAGCCGGCGGCTCGACCTCTATTCCAAGGAAGCCTTTGAATTGATTTCGCAACAATGGTTGAAAGTCGGTTGGAACCAGAAGTATCCTTACACGTTCTCCTGGATGGGCCGACCCATCATCCAAATTCCCGAGGACATCCTCCGCATTCAGGAGGTGATCTACCGGGTAAAACCGGATGTCATCATCGAAACCGGCGTGGCGCACGGCGGGTCGCTGATTTTTTATGCAAGCTTGTGCAAGGCGATGGAGAAAGGGCGAATCATCGGGATCGATTTGGAGATCCGCCCGCACAATCGCAAGGCGATTGAAGCCCATGAACTAGCATCCTACCTCACGCTACTCGAAGGCAGTTCGACCGCGCCGGAGATTGGGGCGCGCACCCGGGCGTTGCTGAAACCCGGCGAGACCATTCTCGTGATTCTTGACTCCTGCCACACGAAGGAACACGTCCGCAACGAACTCGAGGCCTATCATGCCCTCGTGACGCCCGGCTCGTACCTCGTCGCCACGGACGGCAGCATGAAGGATCTGCACGACGTGCCGCGCGGCGAGCCGGAATGGATTTGGGACCATCCCACGGCGGCTGCGGCGGAGTTTGCCGCGCGGCATCCGGAGTTTGTTCTCGAGCAGCCGGCCTGGCCGTTCAATGAGAGTAAACTGAGCCAGAACATCACCCACTGGCCGGGGGCGTTTCTGCGGCGGTTATGAAGCGGCCGTTTTTTTCCATCCTGCTGCCCACGAAGAACCGTTCGGAGATCGTCGGCGACGCCATCGCCAGCGCGCTGCAACAGACTTTCGCCGACTTCGAGCTCGTCATCTCCGATAACGACGACTCAGACACCGCGACAGCCAGCGCTGTGGCCAAGCATCCTGACCCACGCATTCGTTACCACCGCACGACGGGCAAATTGCCGATGCACGAAAACTGGGACAACGCCTTCGCGCACGCGACGGGGGAAAACGTCCTGATCCTGGAAGATAAGATGCGTTTGGTGCCCAACGCGCTGGAGATATTGCGCCATCACCTGGCCGAGCAAGGCGACGTTCCGATTTGCTATCCCGTCCAGTTCGCCAAGGAGCCTACTATCGCCGCTCCCGCACTGTTTCCGGACGCGCATTTTTTGGACAGCAAGGCGACGATGGAAACTTTCTGCCGTTTTTCGCAGGGGTTTTTTGAGACGCTGCCGAAGGGACTGGATTCGTGTGTCCCACGAAAAACGATGGAGCAAATCAAGGCGCGGAGTCCGACGGGCTTTCTTTTCTCGTATATTTGCCCCGACTATTCTTTTGGCTTCATGTTGCTTTCACACGTGGATCGTTTTCTGCGGATCGAGGCGCCGTTGATTTACGTGCCAAACAATTGGATGTGGCGGGGGATGTATTCGAACGGCCAGTCGAGCTACAAAAAAGACAGCCAGGTGAGCCGGTTTCTCGGCGAGCTGCCGGTGAAGACCGAGGACATCACGAATCTCGTCCCCGTCAAATCCCATTGGCTGTGGATCAACTGCGTCATTTACGATTTTACCAACAAATACAAACGGCCGGACCACCAGCCCAAAATCGACTGGGTGCGGTATCACAGCTTTTGCCTGCTGCTGGTGATGATGGGCCGGAAGGTGGGCGGGGACATGCGCCTGGAAATGGGGGCGATAAAAACATCCCTGCGCACGCAAGGGATGCTTTTCAGTGCGCGGGTGCTAGCGGATTTCGCGCTCCGTCTGGCGCAAAACGGGCTGGCAGTGGCTGCGAAACGGCTCCGCGGCCGGTAGGGTCACAGCCGGAACAGTTCTGTTCAACCGCGAAGGGACGCGAAGGGACGCGAATGAATGAAGAACCAATACCTCCAGAACTGTAACCCGTGTGCCTGGGAGAAGATGTTAATCTTGCATCGGAAGGATCGCATTCACCATCCAACCGACGCTGCGACCCCTCGCGGGGTCGTGTCATTTCTCTGACCGGTACCGGGGGTGTCGCTCACCGACTCGCTCAACCCCAATCCCAACCCGCCTGCCCATGAAAAAATCCTTGCGCGGTTATCCTCAGGTGTTGGCTAATGGCTGGCAACCTTTCCGGTTGGCCCGCATCCTGGTGTCTGCAAGAAGCTGAGCTGCGCCACATTGCAGGTCCCGACTTACATTGCGATGCTCGCCGTTATTCGTGAGACAGTCGCGTTCAGCCCTTGGGTTTGGTCCCGACAATCATTCGACGCACGCCGCTTTGGATTTTTTCGTATTTCCGGCCGAGGACTTCGGAATATCGGGAAGGTACGGTTTTATGCGCCACGCCCTCCAAAACCCGCCGCACACCCTTTTGCATCCGCTCGTACTTTAACCCCAGCAATGCCGCGTGTTCGGGGGCAATGTGGCTGGCGGCGAGTTTGTCGAGTTCGGGCAAGGCGTGGGCCACGTAAACATGCACACCCCGCTTCATGCATTTCCCGCACATCATGTGGGCGTATTTTAGTTTCTGCAATTCCGCCATCGAGGTGGTGAGATACGGCGCGAGGGTGAATTTTCTGGCATCATACACGGCGCAGCAGAGTTGCACATTGCCCTGATGGTCCATGGTAATCTGGCTGTCCTGCAAACTGCACGGCTCGGCCTTGCGGCGTGCCGCAATGGCCACCGCCTCCTCCAGCGGCGCTGCCAGATACCGGATCAATTCCTGGTCTTCCTCCGTCAGCAGCGCTTCCGTGGGATCATGATTCACGAAGGCAAGGATTTTCTCGAGCGGCATGAGATAAGCCCAGATGGGTTGGAAACGAAATCCCAAACCTTCGGCGAATTCCCGCATCAGCGGCTCATCTTCGAGGTTTCCCTTGTAACGGTGATAGAGCACATGAATGTCCGTCGTCGCCCCGGTCTGCTTTTTCGCCGCGGCCAAAGCCACCATGTTCTTCTTCACGCGCTCGATGTCACCGCCGCGGTGGGTGTAGCCGTAAACCTTCTGCGTAAAGCCGGAGTTGGAGATCCGAATGCTGTGCGGATTCTCAGCCATCACCTGCTCCATGTTTTTGAACGCATTCAAGTTGGAGCTCAGGTAGCACCGGATTGCCTTGGACTGGACAATCCGGATCATTTCCGCGAGGCGGGGGTGCAGCACCGGCTCGGTCCAGTTAAACAGGCCAATCCCCTCGACCCGGCATTCGGAGAGCGCCTTGTCCACGACGGCCGACAAGAACGCGGGATCCATGAAACCGGTCGGCAGCTTGTAGTCTTTGTAATTCCCGGTGGGGCACGAGGGGCACTTCAGGTTACAGGAACCGAGAATATCGATGTTAAAAAAAAAGCTCTGCATAAAGATTGACCCGAAATTCACCGTGCGACCTCCGGATTGGATCGTCAAGAATTAACATGCCAATGGTCAATTGACGCTTCCTTGAATGCTCACGCGAGCCACCGGCACAAGCTTAGGGTTTCGAAAATAGAAACATCGTCCTCGTCGGAGTGTAAGTGGACGTGTCGTCCAAAAAGCCCCAGTTGAATCCCCCCCAGACGATCATTCCGCTGCCCGTCCAAACCGCCGAGTGACCGTTGCGCACGCTGGCCGCACCGTCGAGCGGGGTCGCCGTCCAACTGTTGGACGAGGGATTGTATCGTCCCCCATTGTCAAAGTTGACGGAATAATCGGTGCCGCCCCAGACGATCATCTCGCTGCCCGTCCAGACTGCCCGGTGTTCGATGCGCGGGCTGGGGCCGCCATTGATCGTTGTCAGCGTCCATTTATCAGTAGTTGGATTATAGCACCCGCCGGTGTTGAGGAGGCCGCCATCATAGCCGCCCCAGACAATCATTTCGAGGCCCGTCCAGACCGCCGAGTGGGCGAAACGCGCGGTGGGCGCACCCGTGGATTGCGTGGCCAACCAGGTATTGGCGCCGGGATTATAACGGCCGCCATCGTTCAGGCAGCCGTCGGAATTTGTTCCGCCCCAGACAACCATCTCGTAGCCGGTCCAGATTGCCGTATGCGAGGTTCGAACACTGGGCGCGTTGATGGGTTGCGTGGCGGTCCAACTATCGTCCGTGGGATTGTAGCGTCCGCCGTCATTCAAACTCGCGCTGCCACAATCACCGCCCCAGATGATCATTTCGCTGCCGGTCCAGACGGCGGAGTGATATCGACGAATGCCCGGCGTGTCCTTCATTTGGGTGGCGCGCCAAGTGTTGGCCAGCGGATTGTAGCGACCACCGTCGTTGAAGAATGCGTTTTGGTTCGTTCCGCCCCAGATGATCATCTCCGTGCCCGTCCAGACGGCGGAATGGCCATAACGCATGGCCGGCGCGTTGCTGGCCTGGGTTGCGGACCAACTGTCGGTGGTTGGATGATAGCAGCCGCCATCGCCCAGGTGGCCAGCGCTGCCCAAGCCTCCCCACACAATCATTTCACTGCCCGTCCAAACCGCCTTGTGACCATAACGCGCGCTGGGCGCGCCGGAATTGTTGCGCGCCTGCCACTGGATTTCCGGACCCAGGTCCGCCTTGCCAATCTTTACGTAGCCGGCTTTGAGCAGATTGGTCGCGTTGGAATCAGCCGAGAGAATCACGCCACCGCTGGCCACATTACTCAATCCGCCCGAAGCGAGGTTGGTTTTCAGGACGGCTCCAACTGCCAGTCGAGCGCTGCCGATCACGCCATCTGAATCACTATTCGCGAGAGCTGTGACACTCGTGCTGGCCGCTTGAACACTCAAACTCACGATGAACAACACTCTCGCGAGTCGGGATGACAGGCACATGGAGAAGCTCGTAAGCATCGTTTTCGACAACCTAAACCAAAATGTCATCTAAACAATGTTTTTTAGCGTTCGGGTTCCATGCAAGAACAGGGCTGCGATTGGCCCCCAGTCTGCCTTTTTTATGTTTACTCTTTGGAGCGATGCTTGAAGCCGCGCACGCGGTGATACCAGTCCTCCACCGCGATGGGAAGCAGCGAGCGAACGGTGCTTTTAAAAATGCGCCAGGTGACTTTGCACAAATAGACGGGCGTAATCAACGGGCGATAGGCGGGCTGGCTCAACAACAACTCCAACATCGGCTTTTCAAAAAACGCGAGCACGCCGCTGCGCCGGAAGCACCCCACCACGTCCTGATACTCGGCCCGACCGAGGAGTTCCGGGAGGCGCCGGAGCACTTCGCGTTTTGCAGCCAGGTCCCGCATCCCGACTGCGCTGTAGGTCGTGTGATGCACGCGCATGACCGCCAGCAACTCGGGGACAAAGCAGATGCCGTGACGGAAAGCCACGACGCACATGGCGAACCAGTCGGTGCACCACTTTAACTCGAGAATGAATCCCCCCGCCTGGATCAGCGCCGAGCGGCGCAGGATCACGGTATGGCTGGCAAAGCGGAGTTGATCCCGGCGGAACAATTCCTCCAATTTTTTCGGAGGCACATAGCACGGGTGAACTGTAAAATTTTCACCGCTGCGCCAGAATGTGCCGGCCACGGGGTCCCGCCATTCACCGATGGCCCAGCACAGTCCGGCCTGCGGATGTTCGGCGAGGAGGCGCAGGGATTTCTCAAACAAACCCGGCAGCACCCAATCATCTGCGGCGGCGAAATACACGAATTCCCCGCGGGCGAGTTCCACGCCCCGATTCGCGTTGAAGGGCACTCCTTGGTTTTGCTCGTTGCGAACGAGCCGGATGCTGGGATGTATTTCCGCCAAGCGCTCGATGACCGCGACACTGTTGTCGGTGGAAGCGTCGTCGATCACGATGATCTCCGTCGGCGGCACGGACTGGTCGAGAATCGCCTGCAAGCACTCCGGCAAATAGTGGGCGTGGTTGAAATTCGGAACCACGACGGTAAGCGTTGGCAAATTCATGGGCCTCGCTTCTATTTATGCCAGGCCGCCCGGCAACGACACCAGATGGCGGTTTGCCAGGGGATGAGGACCCCGGCGACGACGATCAAGAAACCCGCGCCGACGCCCGTCACACCGTATTTCCGGCCCAGCACAAACACCAGCACGCCGCACAGCAGGCTGGCCGTGACTCCGAGGGGCATGAGCACCTCGCGTTTGTGCGCGCGTAAATAGGCGGACAGACACTGAGAAACATGCATGAGTAAGTTCGCGGCAAGGAACAGCGCCAACGGCAAGGGCGCGATCAGTTTGATCGCCTTCGGATGCTGCCAATAATTGAGCAGCCAGACCCCCACCCAGGCCGCCACAGAGGCCAGAAACAACAAGCCAAACGACGTAAGAAACACTCGTTTGAACAAATGATCCAGCCCCGCGAAATCCCGTCGGGCAATCAGCGCGCCAAAGGTTGGGATCCGGGGCTGCAACCACGCCAGCGCCACCGCGCCCAGCGTGGAAACCACCATCCAACTCAGCGCCATCCGCCCACCTTCGACCTCACCCCGAAAATAAAATATCACAGGGATGAACAGGCCGAACCCCAAATAGCCCACCAGGCTTTGCAGCACGAGCCGCCATTGCATCGGCCAGATTTCGATCCGCCAGTGCTCCGCGTGTGCGGGCGCTGCCGATTGGAGGGAGCAAAAAAAATTCTTGTACTTTACGAACAACAAGAAGACATTGGCCAGCAACATCGTGGCATAGTTGGCGGTGAGCACCCACAAGCCACCGTGGAATCTCAATACCAGCCAGGAGGCCAGCGTCCCGATCACGGCGGCCACCAAGCGGAACGCCCAGACGGTGGTAACCTGCTGGCAGCCTTCGAGCAGGGCGGTCAGCGGTTGCAGCCAGAGATTCAAGCCAGCTAGGACGATCAAAACCACCCAGGCCTCGAACCAACGGATATCGGCATCATCCTTTTGCGCGAACAACACATACCCCGCCACGCCGATGATCAGGACAAATAGCAAGCTGGCGAAGCCCGCCCAACGCAGCACCACATCGTGGAGCGATTTCAATCGCCCCAGAGCTTCTGGTTCGCCGGATAGGTTCCCTTGCGCGTCGAGCGCGAGCTGCGGCCATTCGTGGCTGGCCAGATTTATCATCAAGACACCCAAGCCCAGATCGAACACGGTTTGAGCCGCCAACATGCCCTGGAAGGTGCCGTAAAAACCCATCTGTCCGTCGGTGAGAAACTCGGTGAGCAACAGCAGTGTGACCGGCCCCACCAAAGCCGGCCAGACCCGTTGCGCCACCGCCAGTGCGACGCCCGGGCTGATTTGCAGCCGGCGCAACAGGGCGAGGATTTGGTTGCGGAACGTCCCGGAATCAAGCGCCATCGTCAACGGGTTCCCTTTCGCTTCCGGCTCGGATAATTGAATCCCCGGCCGATGCGGCCTGAAAGATGAGGCCACGGCCACGCATTTTAGGAAAACGGGCTTTTTTCATGGCAGCACCACTTGCAGACCGCGATCAAGCAGCAACAAACGCTCCGCGACCTCCCCGGCCAGGGGTTGCGGGAGCGCTACGAACACCAGTGCCTGTGGCGGCAGAGCGCCGGGCGACAAGACTGGTCGGCCCAAGTGCGTTCGGCCAACGCGGTTTCGATCCTCATCAACGAAAAACCGTGCGGCCCGGTTCGTCTGTGCATCGAGCCAGGTGGCCGCGATGGCGGTGCCAAACAAGCCAAAGTTGGGACTCGCTGTCAACGGCTCGACTTTTGCCAAAATCTCTTCGAGCCGATGCCAGCCATGGAATACCTGTGAGGAATCCGATGGGGGCAGGCGCACTTTGTCCGGGAGGGTCGGGCTGACGATTGGCCGGGCCGTGACGCTGACTTCCTTGGCCACCCACGTATTGCTGGCGTGCAACACTTCGAACCCGGCGGTGGCCACCACTCCTGCCAGCAGCGCGGGTGAAAAATGTGAGCAGTGGTCGGCTACCAGCAACATGAAGCAATTCTGCCGGCAGTCCGGAACCTCGATGAGCAACAGACCGTCGGGCTTCAATTTTTTCCGCAAACGCTCCAACAAGCCGGCGGGCGAAGCGATGTGCTCCAGCACGTGAATCAACGAGATCACATCGAACGCGCCGGGAATATCCGCCACATCCGCGGTGAAAAGCTTTTCGACGCCAGGAATGCCCTCGACCCGTGTTTTGTACTTCTCGCTGACCTCCGAACCGCACAACGACCAGCCTGGAATCGCGCGACTCCAGGCCGACAAAAACGAGCCGTTTCCGCAGCCGATGTCCAACAGTCGTCCCCGGGCTGGCAACGCACAGGCCCCGCGCAGCGCTTGGATGATCCGGTCAGAACGGGGCTTGCCGGCACCGCTGCGATCATCAAAAACATTCTGCTCCACGCCACCGCTTTGGTGATAGATGGTGTAGTCGGCGTAAATCTGGTTCGCGTCCGCGCGCCACTGCGGGGTGACGAGCGTTTGCACCAGTCCGCACGCGTGGCAGCGGGCCAGTATTCCGCCGGGCGGCCAGGGCTTGCAGTCCGACGTGACGCGGTGAAACCGCGAAAAGGCTTCGGCCATTTCCAGGTCCGGGGAGTTGCAAAGGTGGCAGGTTCCGCCGTTTTTTTGCCGGCTCATAAAAACGCTTCGCCCAGCAGGGCCGAAACCGTCGAACGGCCTGACCCCGCGTGCGGCCGGTTGATAAACCGATGTCGGCCTCCGGCGTGCAAACGGGCGCGGTTCATAAAGATTTTCGGCCACAGCCGAGCGCCCACAGATATTGAGCCATCGGGTAATACCCGGTATGCACCACTTCATCATTCATCGAGAAGATGAAAACATTGTGGAAGAAGCGCTCCAGCAAAGCCCTCATGCCAGGGGCATCCTTGCAGTTCACATGGCCGACCTTGCTGGGCGGCGAGGCATACACCTGCGATTCAATGGAGGGCGAACCGAGAATCAGCACGCCATGGTCGGTCAGCGATTTGGCCATGTTCCCGACGAAGATATTTTCCTGCGCGGCCGGAATGTGCTCGATCACATCCACTGCGTAAGTGGCGTCGAACTGGCCCGGCACCGGCCCCGCGAGCAGATCATGCACGATACAATCAAACTTCCACTTCGCTTCCATGCGCGCGTTCACGTCCTGGACAAAAACCGGGTCGAAATCCGTGGCGGTGAGTTTTTTCACGGTCTGCACCACGAGACGCGTGCCCCAGGCATCGGCACAGCCCACTTCGAGGACGTTTGCGTGGCCCGCCAGCATCTTGGAAACGAATTTGTAACGGGAGAGCGTGAAGACCAGATGTTTCGGGTCGTCGTGCCAGGCCTGATTGGTCATCACACCCAGCGTGGTGAGCTTCCTTTCGGCCACGTCCAGGCAACGCTGATATTGCGCTTCTTTGGTTTTCGGTTTCATGGACGCGCTCAACTTGGGTTCGTGCTGATTCATTCAAAGCACACGAAGTCATAATCCCCGGTGTAGCCAGCCTGCTGGAAAATCCATTCCCATTCCGCCGGCGTGAAAAAACATTCGCACGTCAACTGCCAATACATCAGGTTCACCTTCTCACGCTCGTTGCGATACGAATCCATCACGATGAACTTGCCGCCGCGACCGACGCGCTGGATTTCGCGCAACGCCTTGAACAAGTCAGGCAGGCAGAGATTGTGCAGCGTGTTCACGCACAGCACGAGGTCGAAATATTTGTCGGGAAACGGCAGTTCCATCGCGTTGCCTAGGCGCATGAACGGCGTCACGGATTCCATGCCGTGGGCGATGGCGTAGGCGGAAATGTCCAGGCCGGCGACTTCAAGTTCCGGCTTCAACTGCTTGAACTCGTGCAGCAAAAAACCCTTCGCACAGCCGATGTCCAGGACGCTCATCCCCGGCTTGAGGCCGTAATGCCTGATGAGTTTTCCGGCAAAAGATTTCCAGCGTCCGTCGTAACGAAAGCCACCGTACCCGTATTTGCGGTCGCCGTCAAAATACTCCTGGCCAAACTTTTTTGAGATCGTGGCGCACTCGGCCTTGTCATGTTCGACCACACGCTGGACGTAGTTGCGTTTCGTCGCGTTGTGGAGGCCGGAGATGAAATCGAGGTGGGCCATGTCACTTGGCGATGAGTTTGAGCAGTTCGCCGGCGATGCGGTCAGGCTCCAGGCCGTGCGCCTTGAGCAATTGGGCGTGCGTCCCGTAAGTGTGGATGAACTCGTCCTGTAAAGCATAGGTGCGGAGTACGCAGCGCGCGCCGGTGTCGAAAGCAACCGCCTTCACCCGCGGACCGAGTCCGCCGTAGGGCGCGTGTTCCTCGATGACGCCCACGACGGGAAAACGCGCGAGTGTCTTGGCGATTCCGTCCGCGTCCAACGGCTTGAGGCTATGCACGGAAACGATCGCGACGGACTTGCCGGTCTTGGTTTCGAGGCGTTCGGCCACGTCGAAAGCCATCTTCGTGATCGGGCCATAGCTCAACAGGCAAACGTCGTTGCCCGGTTTGATAAAACGGATTTTACCGAACAGAAAAGCCTCGGGTGCCTTCGCCGTGAGATCCGGCTCGCCCGCCTTGCCCAAGCGCAGATAGACCGGGCCGGGAACTTTTTCCACGCACGCCTTGGTGACGATGGCCGCTTCGGACGGATCACAGGGCGCGAGCACGGTCATGTTCGGCAGCGCGGACATGATCGCCACATCTTCCGAGGCGTGATGCGTGCTGCCGAGCGTGGAATAATTCACGCCGCCGCCCACGCCGACGAGTTTCACCGGCAGATTGTGATAGCAGCAATCCACGCGCACCTGCTCGAACGGCCGGTAAATCGTGAACGTCGCAATCGTGTAGGCGAACGGAATGCAGCCGCGCAGCGCGAGACCCGCCGCCATGCCGATCATCATCTGCTCGGCCACACCGACGTTGATGAAACGCTCGGGTGATTCCTGTTGAAACGACGCCACGCCCGCCGCCGCCGTGATGTCCGCGACGACGAGGCAGATGCGTTTGTCGTTCCTGGCGATTTCATAGAACGCGTTGGCGAAGGAATTTCTCATCCGCAGCATCCCTCCACTTCCTTGATCGCGATCTGGTATTCCTCGGCGTTCGGCGCACGATAATGCCAGATGGGCATGTTCTCCATGTAGCTCACGCCTTTGCCCTTCGTCGTGCGACCGAGCAGCACGAACGGCTTCTGGCCGCCGCGCGCTTTAACCGCATCATGAATCGCCTTCGCATCGTGGCCGTCCGCCTCGGCGGCCTCCCAGCCGAACGCGCGGAGCTTGTCGAGCATCGGGTAAAAATTGGGCAGCGTCTTGCTCGTCTGGCCGAGCGATTGAAAATCATTCAGATCCACCAGCGCGACGATGCGGTTGATGCCGAACGACGGCCCGGTCATGAACGCTTCCCACACCGAGCCTTCCTGCAATTCGCCGTCGCTCATCACCACGTAGATGTCGCGCGCCTTGCCGTGCATCTTGTCCGCGTAGGCCATGCCCACCGCGAGGCCGAGGCCGTGGCCAAGGGAGCCGGTCGAGGCTTCGATGCCCGGCGTGCCATAATCGGGATGCGTCGCGAGCGGCCAACCGGGTTTGCAGAGGTTGTCGAAATACGTGCGCGGCAGGATGCCGAGTTCCTCCAGCACGCAGTAGAGCGCCGGTGAGCCGTGGCCTTTCGACAGGAGAAAAGTATCACTCGTGTCGGGATTGCCTGTGCGGTTCATCAAGCCGATGTAGGCCGTGTCCACCAGTTCGAGGCACGAGAACGACGGCGCGATGTGCAACGCGCCGACCTTCTGTGAAATATCGAGAATGCGCCGACGAAACTTCTGACAGCGCTTCTTTGCCTCACTAAAGTCAAAACCGGAGGGTGCCATAAAATCAGGCGCGCAGGACGTAACTGGTCGGCCACTCTCGGAGTTGCGGGAGGTATTTTCGGCCCCAGGCGACCATTTCCGCGAGTCCTTCCTCGAGGCTGATCTCGGCCTCCCAGCCGACGTCGCGTTTGATGGCACTGCTGTCCAGCCAATATTGACCGTCCTGCCCGAGCCGGTCATCGGTGATTTCACACAATTGCTCGAAGG
>JAYUBJ010000329.1:0-1655 GCA_043740915.1 Verrucomicrobiota bacterium | reverse complement strand
GTTCGCCACCGGAAAGTTGTCCGGGCCGATGCGCGAGCCGCGGGCCCAGGCTGACGCGTTCCAATAATTTCTTTGCCCGCGCCATTGCGCCGGTGCGCACGGCTGGATCCTTCGACGCGAGCGTCGGCACGAGGACGTTTTCCAACACGCTGCACTGCGGCAGTAAATGATGCGACTGAAAGATGAAACCGATCTGCCGGTTGCGGACGGTGGCGATCTGCAATTCGTCGAGCCGGCTCAAGTCCTGGCCATCAAGCAGCACCTGGCCCGCCGAGGCGCGGTCGAGAGTGCCAATGATGTTGAGAAGCGTGCTCTTGCCGGATCCGGACGGACCGATGATGGCGAGCGATTCACCGCGGGCCATTTCCAGGGACACATCCGAGAGCACATTCACGGGCACGCCGCCATCGAGCGCGGCGTAAGATTTAGTCACCCGGTCAAGTTTCAGCAGCGGGGCGTCAGACATGGCAACAGTTTGACTCAAACGCGGCGAAAATGTCAGAAAAAAGATTCAGCGCTCAGTCCTTCACCCAGCGCCGCGCCTTCATCTCAAAACGTGGCAACGTGCCCGGTGCGACGGTCGTGACTGGGACGCGCAAGGCGAAGGCGTTGTCGAACGCACCCTCCAATTGCCGGGCCAGCGCACGTGGGTCGGGGCAGTCCGCCACCGGCTCGATCTCCACGCTCAACTCCGCCAGCGCCCGGACTTGCGCGACGCGCACCCGGAATTCCGCCACGCCGCCGCACGCGCGGATGATTTCTTCCACGGCACCGGGAAAGACGTTAACGCCGCGGACGACGACCATGTCGTCGGTGCGGCCGCGGATGCCGCCCTCGAGCGCGAGGTCGAAACGGCCGCAAATACAAAAGAGAGTTTCGAGTTTCAAGTTTCGAGTTTCGGGTTGGACGAGGTCGCCGGTGCGGTAGCGCACGAGGGGCGAGCCGGAGCGACCGAGGTTGGTGAGGACGAGTTCGCCGAGTTCGCCGGGTGCCGCGGACTGGCCGGTCTGCGGGTTGATGATTTCGGGAAAGTAGGCCGACTCGATGACATGCAGCACACCGGGACGCGCGGGACATTCAAGGGTGACGGGGCCGGTTTCCGTCATGCCGTGGTGATCGCGGACGCGCGCGCCGGGCCAGAGTTTTTCGAGCCGCTGGCGCGTCGCGGGAATGCTGCCGCCCGGTTCACCGGCGACGATGATGGTTTTGATTTTCGAAGTGGCCAGGCTGATTTTCTCCTGCGCCGCGACTTCCGCGAGATGGATCGCGTAGGTTGGCGTGCAGCACAGCACCGTAATTTCATGATCCAGAATGGTGCGCAACCGCGCGATGCTGTTCATCCCGCCACCGGGCAGGCACCGGCAACCCAGGCGCAGCGCGGATTCGAAGGCCGTCCAAAATCCGAGAAACGGACCGAAGGAAAACGCAAAAAATATCCGGTCGGCGCGGGTGACGTCGGCGGCGCGGAAGACCTCGGTCCAATTGTCGAGCATCCAGGCCCAGCTCTCCGGCGTGTCGAGCCAGCGCAACGGCGCGCCGCTGGTGCCGCTGGTCTGGTGACAGCGCGTGTAGCGCGCGAGCGGGAACGTCAGGTTGGTGCCGTAGGGTTGATGCGCCCGCTGATCCTCGACGAGCTCGGATTTCGTGGTGAACGG
>JAYUBJ010000328.1:0-5678 GCA_043740915.1 Verrucomicrobiota bacterium | reverse complement strand
GATCTCCTGATCGGCATGTCCCCCTTCAATACTCGAAACGGGCCGATCAGGAGATCGGCGCTCCGGTGCATGGGTAGGGAGGGCGTAACCACGCTGCTCGTCGCTTCGGATATTGCTGGCCCCGACACCGCCAATGGTACGTTCGCGAAGCAAAGAGGACGCGCTGGACTCGTCAAAACGCGGCGAACGATTCTCCCTCGCCCCGGGGGAGAGGGCCGGGGTGAGGGGGAGAGATCCATGCCCATTCATCGCATCCGCATTCATTCCCAGTCCCAGCCAGATCAGACCGCCCAACAACACCGCCACCGTGGCGCCTGCGGACGTTCCTCCTGCGTCCAGATTTTCGAGGCGGCGCGGAACGCGGAACAGACCGCGGCCCGCCGGAATCAGCACCTGCAGAATGAGGAACGCGAGCAGGACCAACGAGAAAGGCCCGGCCCCGTTGGGCAGGCGCAGGGTCGCCCACGCAAGCAAGCTCCAGCCCAGGGCGCGTCCAACCGCGCGCCGCTCCGACGGCAGTGCAATAAACGTGTAGGCCCACACCATGAGCGCCAGCCACGCCGGCCAAGCCTGCCGGGTTTCCATGCCGCGCGACGCTTCCGCCGGCACGTTCGCAACCTCCACGCTCAGGGCGCTGTTGCTCTGTTGCACGGGCGCCAGGAACGAGAGCGTGGCGGACGGAAACTGGTTTTGGTTGCTGACATGCTCAGCCAGTCCTAGAAAAACTACTCCGGCAAGCAGCAACGCCGCCACCCCCACGAGCGTTCCGCCGGTGTGCCGGAGACTGAAGCGATGTGTTCCCTCGCGTATGGCCCAGCGCCAGGCATTCACGGCGAAAAACACCAGCGCAAGCATCAGGATCAAATGAATCCACGCATCGCCCTGACGGAACGTGCGCACCAAACCGGCAAAACCGGACATGTCTGCCTCGCCATCCCGGGGCACCAGCGAGCCGCCGCGGTAGATCAGGCGTTGGGCCGCGTCGGGTTCGATCCGCCATTCCGCCAACAACACGGGCGCGGCCACGATGGGCGCCCGCACCGTCACGAGCGCAGGTGTTTTCGATCGCGACGCCAGTTTCAAATCCAGTTTCTGCACCGTGGTGGGATCGGCCTTTTGCGACAATGGGATCAAATTCGCCGCGCCGTCTTTGACCGGAACGACGTTCACATCGTTGACGGTGGCGGACCACAGCGTGGTGCCTTCCGGGAGTTCCAGCCGGAGATGCGGATTGCCCCGGTTTTTCACGAAGTAACGGACATCCGTCAGCACTTCGCCATTGCGGGAAATCCGGGTGGACAACGCCGCGCGATCCACCACCAGACTCATCGTGCTGCTCTGCGCGAGGGGCGCGAGCGAGAGTTGCAGATTGAATGGCCGGGCGGCATAGCGATAAGCGGCGAGAATTGGCGCATCGAAAAAGAGGCGATATTCCGCCGGCACTTCCGCGGTCTCGAGCGCGAGCAATCCGGGTGAAACGTCGGTGGGCTTCACCTCAAATTGATACGCGCTCACCACGAGGGTGTGGCCTTGTTCGCTCTGCGCATCGAGCGGCCGCGCGCCGGTGAAAGTGAGCGTGTCACCACGCGCCTTGAAGGGCCGCTCGTAAGTGGCCAGCAAGGTGTACGCGCCGGACACGGGCGTGTTCAACGTCACTAAATAACCCTTGGGCGTCTTCTGCCAGTTGCTTCGCAAATCCTTGCCCGTGAATTCGACGTTGAAATATTCCTCGGACAGCGAAATCAGAAACGTCGAGACCGGCGCGCCGGCGATCGAGAAATTAATCGTGCTGCTGCCGTACGCGATGCCCTCGCCGATCGAGAACAAATGCAGCACGTCGGCCTGGATGGATTGCGGCAAACGCTCGACGCGCAGCGCCGCCTCCCACGCCGGTTCACTCAATCGGAACGCCGCCTGGATGCCCGCAATCTTGCGCGGGAAAAATGCGGTCGCAATGTCGGTCAATGCCACCGTGCGCTCGGGAGTGAGCCGAAACCCCGCATCCGCCGACACCGCGATATGTCCACGCGTGGATTTTGCCTTCAACACTTCCACCCGTGGCAAAGTCCAAACCGCCTGGCCAAGCGCGGCGTTGCGTTCGAGACGCAACTGAATCACCTGCCGGTCAGTAATCGGTGTGCCATAAACCACCCGCAGTTCGGCGTCGGTCTGGCCCGCGGGTTCCGTGAGAAAATAATCACTCAGGCCCGCGGCGCTCAACCCGGAGAGGGCGTAACCCTTGGGCACGCGCAACACCACCTCGCGCAATGGCGCCTCGCGGATGTCGAGTTCAAATTCGGCGTCAATCGAAAGTTCGGTTTCGCCGAGGTGATACGCGAGCAGTTGCGACACGCTCAACTCCGGCAGCACGTTGTCCGCCTGCACGCGCAGCGCGAAGTCCGCATTCGAAAAGCGAAAGGCAAACCGCTGGCTCCCCCGGGTGTTCAGCACCGACCTTGTCATGTCGTTTTCCGGAAATTGCTCGGGTGAAATCTGCGAGAGGCCGGCCGCCTGCACGACTTCCAACCGCACCGCACCCTCGTTCACCACGCGCAGATGTCCGGCAAAGCGCGTCGCGCCCTCGGGTCGGAGTTGCATCGCATCCACCGCCTGCGGAAAAGCGCCGAGTTCGCTCTGCATCTGCACTTGCAACAGGAAGCCTTCTTTCTGAGGTTGATTGAACTGAATGACCAGCCGACGGTTCAACGCGTTCGTCCCGGCCTCGATTTTCCACGCCAGCACGTTCGCGCCCTGCACCGCCGTGACGTTCCCCTGCCCGCGCACGAGCAGCACCACGCGGCTGAGTTCGCCCTGCATGATCTTGCCCTCGATCAATGCCGTCTGGCGCATCAGCCCCGATCCAATGCTGATTTGCGAAAGCATTTCCGCCGCATAAAACAATTTTCCTTCCGCCTCGGGCCGCGTTTCTTTCCACGAGAGCTTCACCGCGCCATCGGGCGGGAGAAAACTCTTGAAGTCGTTGCCCGCTCGTTCCGGTCTCGCTGCGCCGTCAAAGGCGAACTGTGTGTCGGCCGCGAGACCCGCGAGGGCTATCGGCTGCAACGCGCTGGGCGCAACCCGGAAGTCCACCGCGCTCCAACCGGCGTTTTGACGCACCGCCGCGTTGAATTTCAGCTTGATGGGAAACACGCCGGGTTTGTCAAACGTCAGCACAAACTGGCCGTTGTCGAAACGTAGTTTCCAATCCGGGCTGCGCTCCAGTTCGGCCAGCGCCACCGAGCCGCTCAGCAGCACCAGCGTGGCGCCGCGGGGATTCTTCACGCGCGCGGTGGCGGACAACGTAAATGCCGCCGCGCCTTCGCTCAACTGCCCGTCCAATTTGAAATCGCGCAATACCACGCGCCGCGCCTCGGGATCGGCCAGCGTGACCAGCAGCGGCAAGGAATACGCCGAGCCGTGGAAACGAAACGCCAGCGGTTCGGCATCATCGGGTTTGCTGGCCGGACGCAATACCTCGGGCAGCAACTTCACCTCCATCGGAATGAGTCCGCTGGAATTCGTCGGCACCGCGATCAATTCCGGGGCGGTTTCCACTTTGAGATACCCTTGAAAGAGCGCGGCCACCGGCGGAACGAACGTCAAGGGCTTCACCGGATTTGCCCACGCGCGCAATTCGCGTTCCGCAACGATGTTCACCGCAAGTTGCGTGAGCGCCTTGTTTGATTTGTGCGGACGCAGCACGAGCGTGCGCAATCCATTCGTTTCCTGGCGCACGCTCCAGTCCTGGAGTTGTTCGCCGGTGACGCTCTTGATCTCGCCTTCGCCGCTGAGTGTGAGGGTCAATTCTTTCGGCGTGCCTTGCAGAATCTCGAACGTGGCATTGACGTTGTGCGTGTGCTTCTCGCGAGTGATGGTGAGCGAGTGCCACAGCGCGGTGGAATAGAGTGATTTTTCCTTGTCGTCGCCGAGCCCGTTGAGTTGCGCCTCGATGATGAGCCGCGCCTTGCCATCCTGAATGCCACCGTTGATGGAGAGGTCCTTGAGTTCCGCCTGGGCGGCGTGCGAGCTGATGGCGGCGGTGAGCAGAATCAAGGACAGAATACCTGCGGTGACGAGCTTGGAGCAGAATAAAAGCCGGCTGGTTGGTTCGAAGTGTTCTCCCTCACCCCTGCCCTCTCCCGCTGGGCGAGGGAGAACGTAGCCGTGCTTGCTTGTGGTTCGAATACGCCTGGCTTCGACGCCGCGCTGGGGTTGCTCCAACCTAGGAACAGCCGAATACGCTAGCGCGTCTGTCTTGCCAAAACGCTGCGAACGATTCTCCGAGCCACCACGGAGCACCGAGCACCAGCTCGGCACGTGTAGGCGACGTGGTTTGATCGGGCCGAGCTGGTGCTCGGTGCTCCGGAGCAAGGGTATGGCCGGGGTGAGGGAGAATGCATTGTAACCAGCGTATTTTTCCTTTTGAGTATTCAATGTTGTCATAAATCAATTCCCTTTTCTTCCCTGGTTTACCGCGCAGAACCCGACAGGCTCTTCACCTGCCGGATCATCCACTCCAATTGCTTCGGGCGCGGATCGGCCGGATACACCTCCGGCACACCGGCGAGATAGCCCAGCAATCCGTCCGCCGTCACCTCCGTCGCAAACGGACTCGACGCAAGCCATTCGCTGAACGCCGATGCCGTGGCCGCCAGCTTCAGCGCCGTGCCCGCCTGCTCCAACGGCTTCGAGACACCCAGATACGGCACCGTCCATTCGTGCTCGCGATAATCCTGCGTGCCCGGAATCTTGAACCGCACCCGCACCACGCCCAGCGGGCCTTCGCCGTTCGGATTCACCTGCACGGTGTAAAGCGCGTTGCCCGATTCGGCGGCGGCCAGTTCGGCGGCGTCCACCGAGTTGTCCCGGAATTGTTCCTTCTTCAATTGATGCTTCGCGTACCCGATCTGGCGGAACGTGGTGACGCGACGCGGATTCCACTCGACCTGCACCTTCACATCGGACGCAGCCACGTTGAGCGCGCCCGCGAGTTGGCTGGCAAATTCGCTGGTCGCCGCCTCGGGCGTGTTCACGAAGCCGTAACGTCCGTCGCCATTGCGCGACAGGATTTCGAGCAGCTCATCATTGTAACCGTCCCAGCCAATCCCGAAGCAATCGAGCGCGATGCCCTGCTTGCGTTGGGCCTCGACTTTTTTCTTGAGCGACTCGGGTTCGACATCGCCGAGATTCGCCGCGCCGTCGGTGAGCAGCACGACGCGATTCACACCCTTGGGCAGGAAATGCCGCTGCGCCGTGCGATACGCGAGGTTCATCGCTTCCTCGAGATTCGTGCCGCCCTCGGGTGTGAGTCCGCCGACGCGTTGCGCGAGTTCGCCCGCCTGCGTGCCCGGCAATCCATCCACCCACAACCGCGCCGTGCGCGCGAAGGCCACCACGCTCACACTATCCCCGGGCTGAAGCTGGCTCGCAAGCACGCGCAAACATTCCTGCCGGATCAACACGCGATCGGCGCGTTCCATCGAACCGGAGTTGTCGAGCAACAACACCAGATTCAACGGCCGGTCCGCCTGACGCCCGCTCGCGGCGGTCTTGATTGAGAACCGCAGCAGATCGCGATCATGCGCGAACGGATATCGGGCGCGTTCCCAATTGAAAGTGATCGGCGCGTTGCCTGTCGGTTCGGGATCATGATAATCGAAGGCATTGATGAACTCCTC
>JAYUBJ010000327.1:0-1661 GCA_043740915.1 Verrucomicrobiota bacterium | reverse complement strand
ACGCGTGTCAATTTTACCTTCCTCAATCAACTTGATGATGCGCGTAAAGTCGGGCGGGAGCGCGTTGCGGCTGGCGAGCAGCGTCAACTCGCGCCGGTGCATGATGGCCGCGTGCGGAAACGCCACCTCCGACTGCGTGATGCCGACATACACGAGCCGCCCGGTGAAGCTGCAATAGTTGAGGGCGTTGGACATGGACTTGTTGCTCCCGGTCGCGTCGATGACCACTTGCGCCAGGGTGCCGTTGGTCACTTTTTTCAACGCCTCGAGTTCCGCGCCGTCGCCCTGGGTGAGCAGGGTGTCGGGCACGCCCATTGTTTTGCGCACGAAGTCGAGCCGTTGCGCGTTCAAATCCATCACGATGGTTTTCGCGCCGGAAAGCCTGGCAAATTCGATGACGCTTAAACCAATGGGTCCCGCGCCGATGACGAGCACGTTTTCGCCCGCAATCGGGTGGCCCCGATTTACCGCGTGACAGCCAATGGCGAGCGTCTCGACCAAGGCGCATTGGTCGGCGGAGAGTTGGTTCGCTGGATGTAGCTTGTGCGCGGGCAGCACGATGCGCTCGGTCATGCCACCGTCCATCATCACGCCGATGACCTTGAGGTTTTCGCAACAATTGATCGCGCCCTTGCGACAAGGGTAACACTGGCCGCAGTTCATGTACGGCTCCACCGAGCAGCGGTCGCCGGGCTTCACATTCGTCACACCCGCGCCGATGGCGAGCACCTCGACCCCGAGTTCGTGGCCGGGAATGCGCGGGTAGCTGAAGTACGGCATCTTGCCGAGGTAACCGGAAATGTCCGTGCCGCAAATGCCAATGCGATGCACGCGCACCATGGCCTCGCCCGCCGCGGGCGCGGGTGGCTCGGCGATTTCAATGGTGCGGAAAGACTGGGGTTTTTCGAGTTGGATCGCTTTCATGTCACAATTTCAGTGCCCGCAGCGTAGCCACCGCAGCGCGCGCAAACAAGTCCTGTTCCTCGTCGCATGACGCTCGCGGCCAGGTGGGGTGAGACTCCGTCGAACCCTCGAACGAGCGCAGCGAGGCGAGCAAAGCAAGAGTCCCATCGGAAGATGCTCGCTCCGCTCGCGCCTCCCGCGTCGGCAGTCACGGCTCGACAGAGTCTCTCCCCACCAGGCAGTCAACGTTACCGTGGCCGAACTGAAAAGGGGGCAGAACTGCCTCCACCGAGCGCCCTTCGCCTTTGTTTGCTGTAGCGGCGGTCTGTGACCGTCGACCTCCGCACCATTTCCGCGAAGTCCCGACGGTCACAGACCGCCGCTACAGATGAATGTGTAACTTGGTCACACATTGGGCTTGACAGGCCGGACGCTTTATGTGAATACTCCACACATATCTATGACATCCCTGAATCAAAATGAACTCGAGGTGCTCCGTATTCTGTGGGAGCAAGGTGAATCCAAACCGGCGGAAATCCAGGCCCAATTCGCCTGGCCCATCGAAAACCCCACGTTGCGCTCGGTCCTGGTCACCCTGGTCGGAAAGAAGCACCTGGCCCGCCGGTTGCAGGGGAAGGCGTTCTTCTATTCGGCCCGGGTTCCCAAGGCCACCTTGCTCCAGTCCACGATGCACTCGCTGGCGCGGATCTTTGCGGGCGGCTCCCACCACGAATTGGTCGTCCAATTGATGGAAACCT
>JAYUBJ010000326.1:0-1663 GCA_043740915.1 Verrucomicrobiota bacterium | reverse complement strand
CGCTGCTCTTGAGCGACGAAAAGCTTGAGAATCTTTTGAGCCGGCTCCGCGCGATCAAGCACGTCGAGTTCCTCCGCATCGGCACGCGCATTCCCATTTTCCTCCCCCAACGCATCACGCCCGAGTTGTGCGCGATGTTGCAACAGTTTCATCCGCTCTTCGTCAGCATCCACTCGAACCATCCGCGCGAGCTGACCACCGAGGTGCGCGATGCGCTGGGCCGCCTCGCCGACGCCGGCATCCCGCTGGGCAACCAGTCCGTGCTGCTCCAGCATGTCAACGACGACGCGACGGTGATGAAGGCGCACGTGCAAAAACTGCTCATGTGCCGCGTGCGCCCGTACTACATTTACCAATGTGACCTGATTGCCGGCTCGGCGCACCTGCGCGCCAGCGTGCGCAAAGGCATCGAGATCATGGAGGCCTTGCGCGGCCATACGACGGGCTACGCGGTGCCGCAATTTGTCATCGATGCCCCCGGCGGCGGCGGCAAGGTGCCGGTGAATCCGGAATACGTGCTCAGCCACAACGCCGACCGCGTGGTCATCCGAAACTTTGAGGGCAAGGTTTTTGAGTATATCGAGGCGGCCAACAGCAAGCCGGTTTACAAAGCCTCGGAGAACTTCACCGTGCCGGAGTTGGTTTGACAAATGGAACTGGAAATACTCCCGCCAGTAATGGCCGGTCGGATTTTGGGAAAGATTGAAATGCGGGCGAGATTTCCCCGGCCAGCCAATTCCCTCAAGTTGCAAGGGCACTGGAATCTCTGGCGAATGAGGGTCGGCGACTACCGCGTCGTCTATGCCATTGATGATGTGGCGAGGGTCGTGGATGTCGCGGTGATTCGTCGCCGCCGCGATGTCTATCGGGATTTCTAAAGTCATCCATGCCCCGGGAAACCCACCAGGCAAAAGCCACCCGCCTCGGGCAGATCCTCGCCGGGCTGCAACGGGCGTACCCGGACGCACATTGCGAGTTGAATTACACAAACCCACTGCAGTTGCTCATTGCCACCATTCTGTCGGCGCAATGCACTGATAAACAGGTCAACCTCGTCACCGCCGGGCTGTTCCAGAAATACCGCTCGGCGGCGGATTACGCGCAGGCGAATCCCGACGAGCTCATGGCCGACATCCGGCGCATCGGACTTTACCGGAACAAGGCGAAGAACCTTCAAGCGGCCTGCCGCTTGCTCATCGAAAAACACGGTGGCGAAGTCCCGCGCACGATGGCGGAACTCACCGCGCTCGCGGGCGTGGGCCGCAAGACGGCGAATGTCGTGTTGGGAAATGCTTTCGGCCTCAATCACGGGGTCGTGGTGGACACGCACGTCGCGCGCCTGTCCGCCCGGCTCGGTTTGACGAAAGAGAAGACGCCGGAGAAAATTGAACTCGCCTTGCAGCAGTTCGTGCCGCGCGAACAGTGGGCGTTGTTTAGCCACTGGCTCATCTGGCATGGCCGCCGCCGCTGCCCCGCGCGCAAGCCGGATTGTGATCATTGCGAAATCCAAGCGCTCTGTCCGCGGGTGGGCGTCGGGTAGCACCCGCGTCCCGCGGGTTGTGTTGGGTGAAGCCTGACACTGCCCCGAACGCAACCGGAACGGACCGCGGCTGTGTCCCGCGCCGCGCGGGACCAGCCGCAGCACGTGGAGGAGGTCGGACGC
>JAYUBJ010000325.1:0-5698 GCA_043740915.1 Verrucomicrobiota bacterium | reverse complement strand
TGAGCACTTTGAGCAGGCTCAAGCCAGTCAGACTTTCGAGCCGTTTCTTGTGGAAAGAAGGAATGCTTGTCTCGATGTAGGCGGTGAGTTGCGCCGTGTAGGCGGTGGGTTGCGCCGGACTGACAGCTTTCACTTGGCCCTCCTGTTGTCGAGTAACCGGTAGTCGCTGCCCGCAACGCTTCCCTGTGCCAGACGAACGTATTCGGGCATCAACTCGATTCCCACCGTGTTGCGCCCAAGGCGCTCCGGCATCTGCGTCCATTTGCGTCCATCTGCGGTTAAGAATTGTTGCCCTGCCCGTCCTCCTGCGGTCGATTGGCTGGTGTTATTTGCCTTGAAACTGTGCGCGGAATGGGCGTCTAGTAGGGAACCCTATGCTGCAGATTCAAAATGGCTTTGCGCCGAGAAATTGCCAGGGGATGGCGCGTCGCTCGGCGTTGAAGGTGGGGTTCATGGGCCTGCTCGGTTTGACTTCGGCGGATTTGTTCCGGCTGCGCGCGGCGGGGGCGGCCAGGCGCAGCAATAAATCGGTGATTCTCATCTGGCTCGACGGCGGCCCGAGCCACCTGGAGACGTATGATCCCAAGCCGGAGGCGCCGCTGGAATATCGCGGGCCGTGGCGCGCGATCGAGACCAACGTTCCCGGCATCCGCCTCTCGGAGCAACTGCCGCAGCACGCGAAGCACGCGGACAAAATGGTTTTTCTGCGGTCGATGCATCACAAGAACGGCGACCATTTTGCGGCCGCGCACTGGATGCTCACGGGCCGTTACGGGTCGCACGCGAACAGTCTGCCGCAAAAATTCCCGTCGGTGGGCTCGTACGTTTCGCGCATGCGCGGGCCGAACGCACCGGGGATTCCTGCGTATGTGGGCCTGCCGTCGGCGCAGAGCGTTTATCTTTTTCCCGGTTACCAGGGTGCGGCGTATCTGGGCGCGGCCTACAATCCGTTTGATGTCAATTCCACCCAAAAATATCTGGCGGCCAGCGACACCTCGGCGGTCCAGCCGCCCAAGTTTTTGGAAAACGTGGCGAGCGACGGCGCCCGCACGCAGGAGCGGGTGGGTTTGCTGGCGCAGTTGGATCATTTCCGCCGCGATCTCGACAAGAGCGGGACGATGGAGGCAATGGATGCGTATCAGCATCAGGCGGTGGATTTGATTTTGGGCAACAAGGCACGGACGGCATTTGACATGACGAAGGAGGACGCGAAGACGCGCGACCGTTACGGCCGCGGCCCGTGGGGGCACTATACGTTGATGGCGCGGCGTCTGGTGGAGGCGGGCGTGAGCTTTGTGACGGTGGACATGCCGAATTGGGACGATCATTCCGGCATCGAGAAGGGTCACGGCTACAAACTGCCGGTGCTGGATGCGGCCGTGGGCGCGTTGATGCAGGATTTGGGCGACCGCCGGATGTTGAACGACGTGCTGGTGATTGTGATGGGCGAGTTTGGCCGCACGCCGCGATTGAACCTGGGCCAACCCGGCATTGCGATACCGGGCCGTGACCACTGGGGCGACGCGTTTTCCGTGATGCTGGCCGGGGGCGGCCTGCGCACCGGGCAGGTGGTCGGGGCCACGAATGACAAGGGCGAACAGCCGGCGGAGCGGCCGCTGACGCCGGCGGATTTGTTGGCGACCGTGTATCACGTGCTCGACATCGACCCGCAGCAGACATTCAACGACAACGCCGGCCGGCCGATACCGGTCCTCGACACCGGCCAGCCGATTGCGGAGCTCATTTGAGGCAGAAAGCTCAGAAAGCGCAGGGGAGGTTTGACATTCCGTGCCCGGCCGATAAGCTGTCGCCCAATTATCCGTGAAGCGCTTTGGATCATGCAGTTTTTTTAAAGGTAATCTGTGCCTCTCAAAGACGATTATTTAGTCGATACGTTGGTGGATACCGGGGTGGTGTCCAACGAGCAACTGGATCAGGTGCGGGCCATTTCCAGCGAGACCGGGGAAGGCGTGGTGGATTTGCTGCTGGCCAAGGGGATGATCATGCCGATCAATGTCACCCAGGCCAAGGCGGCGGCGTTCGGCGCGGAATTTGTGGATCTGGCCGAAATGCGGATTGAGGACGAGGTCATTGCCGCCGTCCGGCGCGACGTCGCCAAGCGTTACAAGGTGGTGCCCATTTATCGCCACGGCAAAAGCATCACGCTGGCCATCAGCGACCCTTCGGATCTGGACACGATTGACAGCCTGACCCACTTGTTGAAGTCGGACGTGGACATCCGTGTGGCGACGGAGGAAGCGATTGAAGCGGCGATCACCCGCTACTACGGGGCCAGCGATGACTCCGTGGGCAAGATGATCCAGGACATCACCGAGGGGGAAGTCGATGTGGGCAACGTGGGCAAGGGAATCGAGGCGGGCGACGACGGTTCCGAAGTGGATGCCGACGCGCCGTTGATCAAGCTGGTGAACAGTATCATCGTGGAGGCTTTCAAGGCCCGCGCCTCGGACATTCACATGGAGCCACTGGAGCGGAAATTCCGGGTGCGGTACCGCATTGACGGTGTATTGCAGGAAGTCAAGAACCCGCCCAAGCGCCTGCAGGCTTCGATTCTTAGCCGGTTGAAAATCCAGTCTGGCATGTCGATTGCCGAGCGGCGCATCCCGCAGGACGGGCGCATTCAATTGATGATCGGCGGCAAGTCGATCGACCTGCGCGTGTCGTGCCTGCCCACCAACCATGGCGAGAGCATGGTCATGCGTATTTTGGACAAGACCGGATTGAAGCTGGGTCTGTCCGAGTTGGGATTTCTGACCGACGACCAGCAGACGTTCGAGCGGCTGATCGGTCTGCCGGACGGCATCATTTTGGTGACGGGCCCCACGGGTTCCGGCAAGACGACCACGCTTTATTCCTGCCTCAACTACATCAACCGGCCGGACCGGAAGATCATCACGGTGGAGGACCCGGTGGAGTATGTGTTGTCCGGCATCAACCAGGTGCAGGTGAACGAAATCGTGGGGCTGACCTTTGCTGCGGCCTTGCGCTCCATGCTGCGCCAGGCGCCGAACGTGGTGATGCTGGGGGAAATTCGCGACTTGGAAACGGCCACGATTGCCATCAATGCGTCGCTCACCGGCCACCTGGTTTTTTCCACGCTGCACACCAACGACGCGCCCGGCGCGGTGACGCGCTTGATCGACATCGGCATTAAGCCATTTTTGGTGGCGTCCTCGTCGCGGGCGTTGATGGCGCAGCGGCTGGTGCGCAAAGTCTGCCGCCGCTGTGGCGCGCCGTGCCAGCCGCTCGAGTCGGAACTGCGCGCGCTGGCCATGGATCCGGCGACGGTCACCGGGGCTAATTTCATGAAGGGGAAGGGGTGCAACGATTGCAGCAAGACGGGGTATCGCGGGCGTTTTGGCGTGTTTGAAATCTTCGTCATTGACGACGAGGCGCGCAAGTTGATCTATGACCGCGTGCCGACTTCGGTGCTGCGCAACCGCGCGCGGGAAATGGGCATGCGCACCCTGCGTGAGGACGGCGCGCGCAAGGTGCTGGCGGGCTTGACCACGCCGGATGAAGTGATTCGTTCCACCACCACCGAAGTGGAAATCTGACGACAACCGGCGGGCACGGATGATGGTGATCGGGCCGGCTCCGAGGGCGGGCGCACGGTACCAATTTAATTAAAGAAGATTCATTATGGCGTACGCGATGTCTGATTTGTTGCAGTTGGTGGTCAACGAAGGCGCCTCCGACCTGCACATCCGCGTGGGCATCCCGCCGGTGATCCGGGCCCACGGCACCTTGGAGCGCGTGGAAGGGCCGCCCCTCACGCCCGAGGACACCGAGGAAATGATGACGAGCATCACCTCCGAGGATCATATTCAAAGCGTCCGCACCAAGGGCGGCGCGGACTTCGGCTTTGCGTTTGGTGAACTGGCGCGGTTTCGGTGCAGCGTGTTCAAGGAGCGCGGCAATTTCGGCATCGTGCTGCGGCAGATTCCGACCAAACTGCTGACCATCGACCAGATCGGTCTTTCCCACACGCTGGTGAAGGACTTGTTGAACAAGCCGCGCGGGTTGATCCTGGTCACCGGCCCGACCGGTTCCGGCAAGTCCACCACGCTCGCCTCGATGATCGACATCCTGAACTCGACGCGCGATGACGCGCACATCGTCACCATCGAGGACCCCATCGAATTTTATCACAAGCACAAGAAGGCGATCATTACGCAGCGCGAGGTCACGGTGGATGTGCCCAGTTTTGCCGAGGCGATCCGCCGCGCCCTGCGCCAGGATCCGGACGTGATTCTGGTGGGTGAATTGCGGGACTTGGAAACCATCGAGGCCGCCGTGACCGCCGCCGAGACCGGCCACTTGGTGTTCGGCACGCTGCACACGAATTCGGCGGCGAAGACCATTGACCGGATCGTCAACGCCTTCCCGGGCAACCTGCAGGAGACCATCCGGATTCAGCTTTCGACCGTGTTGCAGGCGGTGATTGCGCAGATCCTTGTGGCGCGCTGCGACAAACCGGGCCGGGTGGCGATTCACGATGTGATGGTGAACACGGCGTCCATCTCGGCGCTGATCCGCGACAACAAAACCTTCCGCATCACTTCGGACCAGCAGACCGGCGCGAAGTTTGGCATGATCACGCTGGACGCGAACCTGCTCGACAAATACACGCGCGGCTGGATTTCGCGCGAAGACGTCATCAACCGCAGCGTCGATCCCCAGACCGTCCTGCAAAAATTGCAGGAAATCGACGCGGAGCGGGCCGCCGCCGCGGCCGCGCAAAGCCGGGGGAATCCGGGCGGTCAAGGCAAGAAATAAACCATCCCATGGCCGCACCCACCCTCAACCCGCTGTTGTCGCTCATCAAGGAGCGCGGACTGATCGACGATTTGCAGATGGAAGAAGTGTTGCAGGAGCACACGCGCAGCGGCAAGCCGATCATGCAGATCCTCCAGGATTTCGAGATCATGGACACGGCCACCCAGTTGCAGATCCTCGCCGATCATCTGGGCACGGAAGTGGTCAGTCTGGAGGACTTGGAATTGGCGCCGGAAGTGCTCAAGGCGATCCCGTCCACGGCGGCGCGCATGTATCAGTGCCTGCCGCTGGCGGTGTTTGAAAACTCGGTGCGGGTCACGCTTGTCGATCCGATGAATCCCGTCGTGCTGGACGATTTGGGTTTCATGCTCCGCAAAGAAATCCATGCGGTGGTGGCCGATCCGGTCCAGATTCAAAAGGCGATCGACAAATATTACGGGGATTCGGATGAGAGTTTTGGCGACCTCCTGAAGGAACTGGGGGAGGACACGGACATCGCCAAGGAAGTTGCGGAACTGGCGTCGGGCGAAGACACCGCCGCCAATCTGGCGGACATGGCCAACGAGACGCCGATCATCAAGTTTGTGAACCTCGTCCTCTACCAGGCGATTCAAGATCGGGCGAGCGACATCCACTTCGAGCCGTTCGAGGACGAGTTCAAAATCCGGTACCGCGTGGATGGCGCGCTTTACGAGATGGCGCCGCCGCCGAAATATCTGGCACTGCCGGTCACGTCGCGCCTGAAGGTCATCGCCAACCTCGACATCTCCGAGCGCCGTCTGCCGCAGGACGGACGCATTGCGATGCATCTGGCGGGGCGGGAAATTGATTTGCGCGTCTCGACTCTGCCGACCCGGTTCGGGGAATCGGTGGTGTTGCGCGTCCTCGATCGTTCGAC
>JAYUBJ010000324.1:0-5701 GCA_043740915.1 Verrucomicrobiota bacterium | reverse complement strand
CAGGACGGCATGACCGCCGACTGGGTGAAACTCCCCTACGATCTGCTCGAAAAAGTTTCCCTCCGCATCACCAACGAAGTGAAAGGCGTCAACCGCGTCGTCTTCGACCTCACCAGCAAGCCGCCGGGCACGATTGAGTGGGAGTAGCGCGGATCGCTGGGCTGCGACCCGCAGCCCAGCGCCGGAGGCGCGGCATAGTTGTAGAACGTCACCCGCAAAAGGATGAAGCTCCGGCAGGGGCGGCAGGATGGCCGGGGGCAAGCACCGGAAGATGTCGCGCTGACGGAGCTTGAAATTCTTGGCGATGGGTTTTTACAAAGATGGCGCGCCGACGGCGCTATTTTTCAAAACCGATTTGCCGGGTGTTCAAATCCCATTTTTCCACCGTAATGAATTTTGTCCTGTCGTTGTTGTGCAAATGAAGGATTGATTACCGCAGGTGGTCTTTTGAAATGTTGCCAAGCAAGTTTCATTTGAAAACCAACTTCAATTCCAGACACGCCGCCCGTGCCCGCTCCGAATGCGGGACAAACCAAAGTTTCAATTTTTCGATTCGTTGAACGATTGTGCCGTCCAGCAGCTATGAGAGTAGCCCATGTCGCTAGATAAACATGATCCGTTCCCGCAATGTTCATCGGCACTCTCATGGTCGGAACATGCGCGACATAGGGGTGATCCAAGCGGCCTGTTTCAACAATGAAAGCTGTGCCGACTGGCTGCTCGCGATAAAACTCTTCGATGATTTTTTCCTGAATCAAACTTTGCAGTTCGAATCCGAAGAATTTCAGAACCGCCAAATCCATGCCTGCATCCATCAAACCGAAAGAATTGCCCGCAGTCGCAACACAGTCAAAAGACGGCACAGATTCAAACGAACCCAAATACACTTCTAAATCCGGCGTATCCTTTGCAGCCAATCGAATTTCATCGGCGGTATCTTTACTTTGTGTGGCGACGATAAAACGCATTTTAAGTTTTTGATTTCTTTCCTTGCACTTTCGCCGCGATCCCGCTTGCGGGACGCAGGCCGTTCAGCCGGATGAAGCCGGTGGCGTCGTCCTGGTTGCAGGCTTTGGTCGGGTCGGCTTCCATCGTGGCGGTCGGGCGTCTATTCAAACAGTGGTGGGAAATCCCTCGCACCGTGGAGCACGCGGACAATTTCAACACCGTTCTCCATCGGACGGTAAAAGATGAGGTAGCGACCGATGGGGAAACTTCGCAAGCGAGGTGACAACTCTTCGCGCGTCCGTCCCATCAGCGGCATGGTAGCCAGTTTGGGAAACCGCATGACGATGGCGCGGATGAATTTGTCCGCCGCAGACACGTCGTCTTGCGCAATGTAAAACCAGATTTCATCCAAGTCCGTTCTCGCAGCATCTGAAATCCGGTATTGGCTCATGCCCCGCGTTTATTCAGCCGCTCCCTCCCCGACCGGCCAACGTCCTCGGCCAGTTGCATCACATTGGAGTCGTCGTATGACTGATAACGTCCACGATCCAACTGTTCAATACCCAGCACAAGGTCGCGCTTCAGCGCGGCAAGATGGCGTTGCTTGAAAACATCCGATTCAACCCACCAGCGGAAGAGTTCGACTTGCTCATCGGGGGCAAGTTTGGCTGCCGCTGCTTTGATTTCTTCTACGGCGCTCATGGGTAGAAACTATCACAACGCCTCGCTTGTGCTATCTCTTTCTCTGCACCTTCGCCGCGCTTTTCAAGCGCAGGCCGTTCGCCGGATGAAGGAGGTGGCGTCGTCCGGGTTGCAGGTTCCGCCTTGCGGGATCGGGCCGGCCTCCCTCGCGGCAGCAGCTCTATTTTGACTTTTTCGGCGGCAGTTCGCGGATGAACGCCCAGGAGACTTCGGCCCGCTGGCCGTTGTCGTAATACACAAAAAAACCTTCGTGAAATTCCTCGTCCATCTCGACTCGCTCAATCTCGGCCTTGGGAGAAATGCGGTTGGCTTTGCGGATGGTGGAATGCGGCTCAAGAAAAGTCAGTCCGTCTTTGAAATCGACCTCGAAGGCGTCTTCCCAAGCCAGGTAGCGAACCGCGGTAAGGTCAATCATTTTGGCCGTGCCAAACGGTTTTTTGAGTCGCGCCAGAATCGGTGTCATAAACGGCCTTTGTGCTTCAATTCGATGATTATCTTTACCAGATCTTTTGGCGGTGTCCAGTTTTCCAGGCCTTGCAAAGTGTCCACGTTCAAACGGCCAATTGATTTGCCCTTCGCATTACGAATGTGAACATGGCGCGGGTCGTGATCCCCAATCCACCACGTAATGACATACCCACCTCGTCGGACGCGTCCCATAATTTTTAGATTTTCTTCCTCCGGACTTTCGCCGCGATCCCGCGTGCGGGACGCAGGCCGTTCAACCGAATGACGACCGCGGCGACATCCCGGTCGCCGGTTCCGCGTTGCGGAATCGGGCTGGCTTCCATGGTGGAGGTCAGGAAACTCCCTGAGGCCATTTCTGGCAAGGCCAATCCGATTCCTTTCCGATTCCCACACCTGTTGCTTTGACTTCGCGCGGCCTCGACTCTATACCTGCGCACCAATGAGGCTTTTATCCCTGTTGCGAATTTCCGTTTTACTTTGCCTGCTGTCTGGCAACTGGACTACCCAGGCCGCGACTTCCTTCAGCGTGGCCACCTTCAACGTTGAGAATTATCTGACCGTATCCAGCGGTAACCGCCCCGCGAAATCGGTGGAGGCAAAGGCCAAGGTTCGCGAAAGCATTCACGCGCTCAAACCCGACGTGCTCGCCATGGAGGAAATGGGCGGCACGGATGCCCTGCTCGAACTCCGCGCTTCGCTCAAGGCCGAAGGCCTGGATTATCCCCACTGGGAAATCATCACCGGCGGCGACACCAACATTCACGTCGCGGTGTTGAGCAAGTTCCCGTTCACCGCCCGCCACCCGCACACGAACGACTACTTCCTGTTGAACGGCCGACGTTGCCGCGTGAGCCGGGGATTTGTGGAACTCGATGTCCGCGTCACGGCCAATTACCAATTCACCCTGATCGCCGCGCATCTGAAATCGAAACGCCCGGTGCCGGAAGCCGACCAGGCCGAGTTGCGCGAACAGGAGGCACTCTGGCTCCGTAAAAACATCGACGCCCGGCTCACGGCCAACCCCAACCTCAACCTGGTGGTCCTGGGGGACTTCAACGACACGCGTGACACCAAGGCGATCAAGACGATCGTCGGGCGGGGCAGGAACGCCTTGATCGACACCCGCCCGGCCGAACGCGGTGGTGAACCTCCGCCCACCACCAATCCGACTTACGCGGCGCACAACGTGACCTGGACCTTTCATTACGGCAAGGAGGACACCTACAGTCGCATAGATTACATCTTGATCAGCCGCGGCCTCGCGCGCGAGTGGGAGGCCGACGGCACGTACGTGTTGACGCTGCCGAGTTGGGGCGCGGCCTCCGACCACCGCCCGATCATCGCCAGTTTCCAGGCGGAGGATAAATGACCCCTTCCCATCCATCTGCATCCTTGCACTTCCGGCAACGCTTCCGTTTAATCGCCGCGTGCCGACCAAAGTCATCGCTGTCGCCAACCAGAAAGGCGGGGTGGGAAAAACCACCACCACCTTGAACCTGGCCGCCTGCCTCGCCGCCTCCGGGTTCCGGGTGCTGCTGGTCGATGTCGATCCGCAGGCCAATGCGACCAGCGGCGTGGGGTTCGAAAAAATCGAGGGCGCCAGCGCGTACCGGCCCCTGCTGGGTGAAGGCGCGTTGCTGGACAAGATCCAATCGACGGCGTTCGAGCGACTGTCGCTCATCCCCAGCGAAGTGGATTTGTGCGGCGCGGAAATCGAACTGGCACGCACGGACCACCACCTGCAGCGCCTGAGACTGGCGTTGCAACCGGTGCAGGCCACGGAGCGCTTTGACGTGATCTTCATGGATTGCCCGCCTTCCCTCGGCATTCTCACGCTCAACACGCTTGCGGCGGCGGATTATTTGCTCGTGCCGTTGCAGTGCGAGTATTTCGCGCTGGAGGGCATCTCGATGATGAACCGCATCCTGAGCCAACTCCGCGACAGTGGCGTTAATCCGGGACTGGAATTGCTCGGCGTGGTGATGACCATGTTCGATGGCCGCACCAACCTGGCCAACCAGGTCGTTGGTGAAGTCCGCGAACATTTCGGTGGGCTGGTCTTCGATACGGTGATTCCGCGCACCACGCGGCTGGCCGAGGCGCCGAGTTTTGGCAAGCCCATCATCCATTACGACAAATACAGTGCCGGGGCGGCGGCCTATGAAGTGCTGGCCCAGGAGCTGGCGCAACGGCTGAAATTGTCCTGAGCGCGAATGCCTCCGCCCCACCCGGCGTCTATCCCTCATTACGTTTGAAAACCAGCGACCGTGAAAAATGACGAATTATCAGCCGGCATGAAAAACCAAACCTCGATGGCCCGCCTCCAACCCGCTCGCTGGGTTGCATCTTTGTTGCTCGCCAGTGCGAGTATTTCCCACGCTGTTGACTGGCCGCAATACCGCGGTCCCAAACTCGACAGCAGTTCGCCGGAGAAATTACTCAATAAGAAATGGCCCGCCAACGGCCCGAAACAAGTCTGGAAAGTTCCGACCTCCGACGGCCTCAGCTCCTTTGTCGTCAGCGGCGGCAAGGCCTTCACCCTCGTTCGCCGCACCATCGAGACCGTGCCCTGGGAAATCTGCATCGCGCTGGAGGCCGGCACCGGCAAGGAACTCTGGGCCATGCCCGTCGGCTTGTCCAAATACGACTCGGAGGAGGGCAACTCCGGCACGCCGGACAACAAAGGCGGCGACGGTCCGCGCTCCACGCCGAGCGTGGATGGCAACCGCGTTTATGCGATGAGCGGCCACCTGGCGCTCTATTGCTTCGATGCCAAGACTGGCAAAGAAATCTGGAAACACGATCTCAAGGAAGAATTTGCCGGCCGCGAAGTCCGTTGGCAGAACGCCGCGTCACCGCTCATCGAAGGCAATTGGGTACTCGTCTCTGGTGGCGGGCCGGGGCAGTCGCTCCTCGCCTTCGACAAGGCCACGGGCAAAGTTGCGTGGAAGGCGCTCGACGAGAAACTCACCCATTCTACTCCCGTCGCCGCGACCATCGTCGGCACGCGGCAGGTGATTTTCTTCACCGCGAGCGGACTGGTATCCGTCGTGCCGCAGACCGGCCAGGAGCTTTGGCGGTTCGTCTTCCCAATGAAAGTCTCCTCCGCCATGTCCCCGGTTGTGTGCGGCGACATCGTGTTCTGCTCCGCCGGTTACGGGGCCGGCTCGGCCGCGGCGAAAGTGAAGAAAACGGGAGACAGGTGGAGCGCCGAGGAGCTTTGGCGGCAGCCCGCCAACGTCATCAACAACCACTGGAGCACGCCCGTCTTTGCGGACGGCCATCTCTACGGCCTCTTCGGCTTCAAGGAATACGGGAAGTGCCCGCTCAAATGTGTCGATGTGGCCACCGGCAACATCGTCTGGTCGCAACCTGGTTTTGGTCCGGGCGGCACGATCTTGGTGGATGGTCATGTGCTGGTCCTCGGGGACGATGGCCAACTCGTACTGGTGGAAGCCACGCCGAAAGCCTACACGGAAGTCGCCCGCGCAAAAGTGCTCGACGGGAAGTGCTGGTCCACGCCAATCATCAGCAATGGCCGCATCTACGCCCGCAGCACCAAGGAAGGCGTTTGCCTGGACGT
>JAYUBJ010000323.1:0-5713 GCA_043740915.1 Verrucomicrobiota bacterium | reverse complement strand
TTTTTCACGGCACTGTTTCAGGCGAACTGATCCGTCCGCAGCGATTACGCCAGCGCCTGTTTGACCACTTCGCCGTGCACGTCGGTCAGGCGCATGTTGCGGCCGCCGGTGAAATAGGTCAGCAACGTGTGATCCAGCCCCAGCAAGTGCAGGATCGTGGCGTGCAAATCGTGGATGTGTACTTTGTTGTCCACGGCCGCGAAGCCGAGTTCGTCCGTCGCGCCGATGGTCTGCCCGCCCTTGATGCCGCCGCCGGCGAGCCAGGTGCTGAAACCGCGCGGGCTGTGGTCGCGGCCTTTGCCACCTTGATTGGTGGGCGTGCGGCCAAATTCACCAGCCCAGACGATGAGCGTGGAATCCAACAGGCCGCGTTGTTTTAAATCAGTGAGCAGCGCAGCGATCGGCTGGTCGGTTTCGGCGCAATGAACTCCGTGATTCTTGTCCACGTCGCTGTGCGCATCCCAGGTGTCTTCGAGGGTGCCGCCGCCGGAATAAACCTGCACGCAGCGCACGCCGCGTTCAATCAGCCGCCGCGCCATCAGGCAGCGTTGCCCGAACTTTTCCGTGATGGGCTTGTCCAGGCCGTAAAGTTGCTTCGTCGCCGCGGTTTCCTTGGACAAATCGACGGCCTCGGGCGCGTGGGCCTGCATGCGGAACGCCAGTTCGTAGCTGGCGATGCGCGCCTGCATCTCCGAACTGTCCGGTCCGTGCAACTGGTTGAAACGCGCGAGCAGATCAAGCTGCTGCCGCTGTTGCGCGGTCGTCACGCCGTCGCCGGGCTGGAGGTTGAGTACGGGTTCGCCGGTGGTGCGGAACTGCGTGCCTTGATACGTGGCGGGCATGAAGCCGGAACTCCAGTTGGGCGGACCGGTGATCGGCCCGCCGCGCTGGTCGAGCAGGACGACGAAGCCGGGCAGATTTTGGTTCACGCTGCCCAAGCCGTAGGTGAGCCACGAGCCGAGGCACGGGTAGCCCTGGCGCGTGAACCCGGTGTTCATTTGCAACAAACCGGAGCCATGCGCAAAGCTGTCGGCCCAGGTGCTGCGAATCACGGCGACGTCGTCGATGCGTTTGGCGAGGTGCGGGAACAGATCGGAAATCTCGACGCCGGACTGGCCGGATTTTTGGAAGACCCGTTTGGAGCCGAGCAGCGTGCCGAAGTTGCGCGCCTTGAGCACGGGATCACTTTCATTGAACGGCATCGGCTGGCCGTGACGCTTGACCAGCTCCGGTTTCGGATCAAACAAATCAACGTGGCTGGGGCCGCCGTACATGAACAGGAAAATGACGTTCCGGGCTTTTGCCGGGAAATGCGGCGGCTTGGGCCCGAGCGGCGAGGGCGTCGTCGGCGTTTTCTCCGAGGCGTGGGCGAGGCTATTGAAAAAACCGTCCTGTGCCAGCATGGCCGTCAAGGCGGTGCCGACAAATCCGCCACCCGCCTGCCAGAGAAATTCGCGGCGCGTGCGTCCGCACGGGGTGCGGGCGCGGCCCGGAAAGTTATCTGGCAAAAATGGATTCATCTTCAAAACGCTTTCATCGATCATCGGCGGTAACACCGATCCACCGGTAGGGCGCGTCACTCCGTGCGCGCCGCAGCTGGCCGACGAAATCGGCGCGCACCGAGTGACGCGCCCTACGCCTTCCTAGACGGTGCCGTCCGCGGCGTCATTCAAGCAGGAGGCATGCTGTGCCCCGCGCTGGGCCGGATGGTTCCCCAACTTAACCACGAACTTCGGGAAGGAAAAGCGCAAATCATCCGGGCTGGAACCGTGCCGGAGGAAATCACGAATGGACACGAATAAAAACCAAATGAAAAGCGGACCCGCTTCATCCCAGGCATGAATGGTTTCTCCAGTTCAAATCAGCGAGACGTTTTTGGGCATCCGGACAATCGTGGTGCCCGCGATCAGGTCGTGCCAGGATTGTTTGTCCTTGGTCCAGCCGACCCAGAAAAACCCCAGCCCCATCACCAGCGCCGAGAGAATGCTGAACAGGCTGCGCACCAGGGCGACGACGAAATTCAGCGGCTGACCGCTTAAGCGAACCACTTTCAGGCCAAACACCATTCCGCCAATCGTGGTGCCTTTCCAATTCCACATCCCCACGTGATAAGCCAGCCAGGCGGGGAGAAACAAGACTTTGGTGTGCGTGCCCGCCAGCAGGACGACGATAATGATCAAGTCCAGGACGGACGCGCCGACGCGCCGCCAGAAACCCGCGCGCGGCAGGCTGGAGAGATCCGTTATGGGCAGCATGACCGGTGAAACGCCTGGCAGCAGAGCAGGCGGGATGATCAGAGCGGCGGCGGGTTCGCTGCGTTTGCCCTCGCGCGTGTATTTTGCGAACGTGGCGGCGAAGACGGCGCCGATGGCGAGCACGCTGGCGAGTCCCCAGGCCACAAAGCCCAGCAGCGGGATCATGTACAGAAGCGCAAACCCAAGCGCCCCGACGAGCAGCGCAGGCAGCGGTTTTTGAAAGCGACCCGCACTTAACTGCCGTCCCAGTTGTCGTCCGGCGTGCTGGCAAACCGCGGCTTTGCCCAGAAAGAGCGAGCCGACCAGCACGCCGGCCAGGATGGGCACCACGAGCAGGCCGACCACGGAAACGATCATCAGGAAGAACAACGGCCCGCTCAGCACGAGCACCAGAATCCCCGTAAAGAAGGCGCGCACCGGCGTGGTTTCGATCACCGATACGCATGATTGGATGGGCCGGGGAAAGAGCATCGTCAAGACGACATAAATCAGGAGGAAGGCGGCGGCCACCCACCGCACCCATTCGACTTGCGGCGGAAAAGGCCGGCCGAACAACAAACCTTTGGTCAACCAATCCTTGAGCCAGGTCAGGTTGGGAAAAACTTTGTCCAAGGCCACATTCCGGGTTTGGCCATCAATCTTGGCCGCCGGATCTGCCGTCAACGTTCCACCTACGACCACCGTATCGCGCGCGACATGGGCTTTCGGGCCCAGCTTTGCCGAGCCCAGAACGACGACGAGATTGCCGTTGACGGTGCCATTGACTGTCGCGCCGCCGGAGACCACCACGACATCGCCTTCCACGGTGCCGTCGATGGCGCTGTTCCCGAGGATGACGACGACCGCGCTCGCGGATTCGTCCGACTTGAGGGTCACGCTCTCCCCGACTTTGAGGATCTCCTTGGAGGTTCGTTTGGCGGTCGCTGGGTGGAGGATGGCCGGCTGATTAGTCGCCGCATTTTCGTTCGGCACCGGGGCGTCCTGTGCGGACGCAATCTGGCCGATCGCCAACGCGCACAGCAGCCGCCACCAGGTGAAATTCAAAATCAGCGCAGAGGGTTTCATGGCGGGTGGGCTAACGTTTTGGAATCACGAGACGGAAGCAGAGGGTGCCGACGCCCACGCAAGTGAGATACATGAGCATCACGACCGCGAGGCCGACGAGCATCCAGGTGGTCCCGGCGTGCCGGAACAGACTCAGGGCGGTGTTCAGCAGGGTCTCGCCCAACGCCGGCATCGCGTCGCGCCAGCCGCCGGCCAATGGCGGCACGGAGGTGCCTTGCGAGGCCCACCCTCCTGCGAGGCTCAGCGCCACGGCGACGACGGCGAGCAGGGCGAGCGAGGCGGTTTGGATTTGCCGCGGCCAGGCGGCCCACGATTGTTGCCACCACGGTCGCGCCGCCTGGGCGCGAATCGCGTCCAGGACGCGCGGAACCAGCGTGGCGGGCGCGGAAATCTCCGGGAGGTTGTTCAATTCGCGCTGGATCAGCGCTTCGAATTGGGGGTCGTGATTCATTGGGTTGGCTGCCTGGTTAATTGCGGTCCGGACCGGCGGGATTCACTTTTATTTTGCGACGAAGCGCCTCGCGTCCGCGAAAGATGTCGATTTTCACCTTGCTCAAAGAAATACCCAGCGCGACGGAAATCTCCTCGTAACTCCGGCCTTCAAGATGAAACAGCACCAGCGGGACGCGTTGCGCCGCCGGAAGTTTTTGCAACGCGGCGTCGAGCAGCCGTCGCTGGTCGGCCGTATCCAACTCTTGATGCAGAGTCTCGGGTGCCGGAATATCCAGGGTCAGGTCATGGTCGTCGTCCGTTGAGCGCAGCTCCGAGAAGAACCGCCAGCGGGCGCGATAACGGGTGAGGTGGTTCAGGCTGAGATTAGTGGCCACGGTCTTCAGCCAGCCACCGACGGTGGGGCTGTCCCGCAATTGATCGTAGCGTTCGTAGGCTTTCAAAAAAACTTCCTGCGAGATGTCCTCCGCCTCCGCCTGGTTGGCGACCAGCCGGAACGCGGTGCTAAACACCATGTTTTGGTAGTTCCGCATAAATGCCTCGAAATGGTGCGCCTCGGTCATCGGTTTGCCCCGGCGGGCGGCGGGCATCTTAACCCAACAACCCGGCGGGAAGCAAAAAAGTTTCAGCAAACTTGCACGCGGCGCGGTTCAGCGAACCAGCAATTTTGTTCGTGTCTTCGTTGAGGTGACTACCCGGCAGCCCGCGTTTTTGTTTCAAATATTTTGTTGCGACCCTGGTGTGGACGTTGAAAACCTGAAAATCAAACCGATTCAAAACTTGACAACTTAGCTCGCCCTTCTCCTCGCCGTCACCGCCTTCGTCCCGGCGCGGGACGTCCTTGCGCAAAGCACGACCGTCAATGCGGTGCGCGTCACGGCCAATGCCAAAGTGGGCACAAAGACCTGCGCGCTCACGCCCAATATGAACCGCTTTCAAAACCAGGGTAGGGACGACCTGCCGGTCGTCCAGGACGCGCCGCAGCGCGTCCCTACCGGGGTTTTGAAAGAATAGCGATTATGAAAACAAAACACTTTTACCTTCTCGGCTCGTTGGTGGTGGCTTGGACGCTGTCGGCCCAAGCGGCCCCGTGGCTGCCGTTTTGCGGCAATAGTATTCAAGGCGGGCCGGGTGGGCCGCCACCGTGTGAAACGGAATGTTGCGCCTCGGGCGGCGGGGGCGGGCCAGGAGGATTGCCACCGCTCAGGGGCGCGGGGGCGGGCGGCATCAATCAATTCCGCGTGATCACCGGCAATGCCCAGCGGGTCATTCCCGACCTGGAGGTGTGGGGCGGCGCGGGCGAGCACGCGCTCAGTTTTCAACGCATCCACAACACCCGGTTCGTCAACGCCGTCAAGTATTTCGGCCAGGCGGGCAACTGGCGGCACAGTTACCAATGGGAGATGGCGGATTTCTCTTTTGGCAGCATGCTGGTCACCTATCCCGACGGGACGATGAACGAGTTTCGCGTGGCGGGGGGAAACCTATGGACTTCAACTCCCGCCGTCACCGACATCATCACCCAAAACGGCACCAACTACGTCCTGCAAACCAAGCGGGGCTTTCAGTATAAATTTACCAAGTCGGGGGGCGGCTACGGACCGCCCTACGGCGGCTATACACCCGCCACGTATAAGTTTGAAAGCCTGACCGACAGCCAGCAGAACGTGTATCCCGTGACCCTGGACGCCAGCAACCGGGTGACGCGGATCACCGAGCCGGCGGGGCGCTACCTGCAAATCACCTACCAGACCAACACCATTGCCCAGGTGCAGACGAGCGACGGGCGCAGCATGAGTTACACGTATCAGTTGGCCGGTTCCTCGCTGCTGTTGACGGCGGCCACCTACGGGGACGGCACGCAGGCGACTTATGCCTATTCCAATGACGGCTACCTCAATCTGGTCACGGCCAACGATCCGCGTTATCCGCTGCCCGGCGTG
>JAYUBJ010000322.1:0-1676 GCA_043740915.1 Verrucomicrobiota bacterium | reverse complement strand
TTTAATTTCACGAGCAACTTTTCAACGCGCCCGGGACACGGGGACGTGACATTCATCGTGGCTTTATTGGTTTCCACTTCCAGCACATCTTGATCCGCTTTGACCTGGTGCCCGACCTGGACGAGCAGATTGGTGACGGTCGCTTCGGCAATCGATTCACCCAGTTGCGGCATGATGATGGGAATCTGGGGCATAGGGATAATCTCAGATATCAGATTTCAAATTTCAAATTTTAAGCCGTATTCATTTTACAGCCGCAACAGGTTTCGCGCGGCCGCGGCAATGCTCTGCGGCGTGGGTCGATGTGCGGCCCACAAGTTCGGATGGTACGGCACGGGTGTATCTTTGGCGTTGAGGCGCTGGGGCGGCACATCCAGGAGACCGAAGCCCTCGGTCGCCACGCGCGCGATGACTTCCGCCGTCACCCCGCCCCACGGAAACGCTTCACCCACACACAACAAACGCCCGGTCCGGGCGACCGAGGCCATGACGGTGTCGGTGTCGAGTGGTTTCACGGAGCGGAGATCCACGACCTCGATTTCCCAGCCTTCGGTCTTGAGTTCATCCGCGACAATCAGCGCCTCCTGCACCATGGCGCTGTAGGCCACAATGGTCATGTCGCGTCCGGCCCGGGCAATCCGCGCCTTGCCCGTGGGCAACGCCTCGGTGGGCAGCCGTTCCGCCTTGAGATGGTTGTAGAGCAGCTTGTGCTCGCAGAAAATAACCGGGTCATCAATCGCCACCGCCTCGAGCAACATGCTGTACGCGTCCTCGACCGTGGCGGGTGTCATCACCACCAGGCCGGGATAATGCGCGTAGAGCGCCTCCATGCTCTGGCTGTGGAACGGCCCGCTGCCCGACGTGCCGCCACACGGCAGCCGGATGGTGATGGGACACGGCACTTGGGTGCGCCAATGCAGAGTGGCGGCGTGGTTGACGATTTGATTGAACCCCACCGTGGAAAAATCGGCGAACTGCATTTCAATGATCGGACGCATCCCTTCGATGGCCGCACCGATGGCGGCGCCGACCATGGCATCTTCGCTGATCGGCGCGTCGATCACGCGACCGGGATATTCGTGCGCGAGGTTGCGGGTCGCCTTGAACGCGCCCCCGAACGCGCCGACATCCTGGCCGTAAATGAACACGCGGGAATCCTCTTTCAATGCGCGCGCCTGGGCTTCCCGGATGGCTTCGAGATAAGTGATGCTCATGCGTGGATCGAAAGGGGAACATCCAACATCCAACATCCAACATTCAACGCCGAACGAATTTGGCTTCGCGGCCATTGGAGGTTGGACGTTGAACGTTGAGCCTTGAATCTTTTCAACAAATTACTCATTCCTTTCGCTGAGGTGCCGCGAAGCCAGCGCGCACCAATCTTCCTGGTAGGGATCCGGGCCGGGTTCGCGCTGGACTTTGGCAACGGCTTCCTCGACCTGCGTCAGGGCCGTGTGCCGCCAACCGTCGATGGCTTTCGAATCCGCCCAGTTTTGCAGGAGCATAAATTCCTCGGCGACTTTGAGGCAGTCGCGGCCGACCGGGGAGACTTTTAATTTGGGGTCGATGTAACTGGCGTCGTCATGTTCGCCGTGGCCGCAGAGGCGGAGCAGGCGGGCGACCACCAGTTGCGGGCCCTTGCCAGAGCGGGCCTGGTGAATCGCCTCGTTCATCAC
>JAYUBJ010000321.1:0-5742 GCA_043740915.1 Verrucomicrobiota bacterium | reverse complement strand
TTTCAAAATCTGTCTGGCCGAGCACTTCTGACAGCGGTTTGCCCACGGCGGCGCAAAAGCGTGCATTGGCGAAGGTGAGCCGCCCCTGCCGGTCTTTGCGGAACACACTCAGGGGCAGATGCTCGACCAGGGAATGGTAAAGGGCCTCCGAATTTTCCAGTGCCTGCTCGGCGGTCTTGAGGGCGGTGATGTCCTGCACGGTGCCGATCATCTTCAGTGGCTGCCCGGACGGCTCGTCAAAATGGATTTCCGAATGTTCCTGCACGATCCGCTCCGACCCGTCGGGCAGGATGATCCGGTGGATGAGGTTGTAGGGTTGCCGGTGCTTGACGGCTTGGGCCATGGCGGCCTGGATGCGGGAGCGATCTTCCGGGTGCACCGCGCGGAAAAAGTTCTCATTGGAGACTTCGATCTCGCCGGGTTGATAGCCGAAGATGCGGTAAACTTCTTCCGACCAGCGCAGCCGGTTGCGGTTCACTTCGTCGAGGTCGCGCAGGTTCAGCTCCCAGCTTCCCAGTTGGGCAATGCGCTGGGCGTTGGCCAGGTTCGCCTCACTCTGCCGGATCCGTTCCGCCACCTGCTGGCGCTCGGTGATGTCGTAGGTGACGCCCGACATGCGCACGGGATTCCCCGCACCGTCGTGGAAGACCCGGCCCCGCGAGGCATTCCAATGCACCGAGCCGTCCGGCCAGAGCACACGTTTTTCCACGCTGTAATCCGTACGGTCTGCGACCGCGCGCTTGAGTGTGGTGTCAATGCGCTCGCGGTCATCCGGATGCACGGCGGCCAGGAAGCGCTCGTAACTCATCGGCGTTTCGGGTGGCAAGCCATAAAGGACCTTGCAGCGCTCCGACCACACGGCTTCGCCCGTGACGAGGTCCCAACTCCAATCGCCCAATTGGGCGGCGTCCATGGCCAGCCGCAATCGCTCCTCGCTTTCGCGCACGGCGGCTTCCGCCTGTTTGCGCTGGGTGACGTTGCGGGTCACGCCCAGGCACGACTGGATGATGGCCGGGTGGGCCGGGTCGCGCAGCGGCACCTGGCGCGTGTCCATCCACAGCCGTTCACCTTTGAGGGTGGACATTTCAAATTCCAACTGCCCCGGTTCGCCGCGGAAGACCGCCTCGACCAGGGCGCGGAATGCCGGTTGATGGTGGGACAGCACCAGCGGATAAACGCACCGGCCTACCAACTGATCCAGGGAGTCCGCACCCAGCATCGCCAGTCCGGCAGGATTTATGGTGAGCAGGGTGCCCGCGCGATCCAGCAGCTTCACGCACTCCGGCTCGGAGTCAATGATGGTGCGCAGTTGTTGCTCGCTGGCAGCCAGCGCGTCGTGGGACTGCTGCAGTTCCGCCGTGCGCTCCTGAATTTTCCGGTCCAATTCGTCGTGCGAACGGCGCAGGGCCAGTTCCGTCTGCTTGTGCGCGGTCAGGTCGGCGATGGACAATAGAATCAGGCCGGTGTGGTTGCCGGGGCGAAAGACCTTCCGGGCGCGGAGCACGAGTGAGCGGACGCCCGTGCCGGGGAACTCGGCGTCGAATTGAAAATCCTTCAACTCGGCCCCTTGCGTGTTGACTTCCCCCAGCCGCTGTCGCAGTTCCGGCCGGTTCCACTGAGCCTGGCCAAGTTCGTGGAGGAAGCGGTTCTCCGTTTCCGCCGGCGTCGTTCCAAAAGCCTCGTAAAACGCCCGGTTGGCCGAGCACACGCGCAACTCCGCATCGAGAACCAACAGCGGTTCGGCAATCGTCTGGACGATGTTCTCGGCGTATTCGCGGCTGGCTCGCAAAATTTCCGCGGCCTGTTGCTGCCGCGCGTTGTCGCCCCGGATGAGTCGCCCGATCCACGCGAGCAACACCACGTTCAGGCTGATGCCCAGCGTGAAAATGGTTAGCGTGCGCGCGGCGTCGATCGTGGCCGCGCCTTCCCGCTGAAGCAGGAGCCGCTGTTCCTCGTCGTCCAAGGCCGCCACCACCCGGCGAATTTGATCCATGACCCGCTTGCCGTCTCCCTTGGCCAGTTCCGCCGCCGCGGCGGCCAGGCCCTGGCTCCTCCGCAATTCCATATATCCGTTCGCGGTCGCAATTCGATCCGTAATCAGGGATGCGAGCGTGGTGAGCCGCCGTTGCTGGCGGGGATTGTCCGCCGTCAAATGGCGCACCTTTTGGTACGCTTTGTCCAGCCGCAGGCGGCTCAATTCGTACGGCTCCAGAAAATCGTTTTGGCCGGTGATGACAAAGCCGCGCACGCCGGTCTCCAAATCCTGAAGCTGGTTATACAGTTCATTGAGCTGGTTTTGCACCTCGTACGAGTGCAACACCCACCGGCTGTTTTCCATCAGCCGCCGCGTGTCCCGTCCGGCGAGGACGACAATGGCCACCAGGACGGCCGCGGCGAGGGCCAGGCCGGCCTTGATTTTGATATTGTTCTGCTGGTGCATGAATTTCTCCCGCGGGCAACGCGCGCGCGCCGGTGAGTTGAACTGGGGCTACCGCCCTGGCGACTCGCGGCCAGAGTTCGGTTCCACCATCGCCGAGAACTCGACGCGGGCAAACAAAAAAGAGTGGAGCGGTCGCGACGGCACCTCAAACCTTCGCCGCCGCGCGGACCAGCAGGATCGGAATGGTCGTCTTATGCCGTACTTCGTGGATGGTGCTGCCAAAAATCAAATCGCCCAGCAGCCGGTGGCCGTGCGTGGTCATCGCGATCAAATCGCATTGCTCGCGCCCGGCCGCTTTCAATATTTCATTGGGTGGGTCGCCCAGTGCCAGGTGAACGGTGACCTCCAGTCCCGCCGCCCGCAACGGCCGCGCGGTCGCCTCCAGATACTCGCGGTCGGCCTTCATTTCGTCGGACTCGGCGAGCTTGAGCTGGTCAAAGTTGCGCGCCACCCAGCCGTCCGCCACGTGGACGAGCAGGAGTTGCGAGCGGAAATGTTTCGCCAGCTCGGTGACGTGCGGCAGCAGGCTTTCATCCGCGCGGGTGTTCTCGAGGGCAACGAGGATTTTGCGATACATGCGGGCGCTCCTTTAGTTGAGCCAGTCTCGAAAGGTGTAAATCAAAAGAATCACGTTCAGCACCACGATGCTGCCCGCGGTCAGCCACGCAAGCACTTTTACCCAGGTGGGGTTCGCGAACTCGCCCATTTTGCGGCGATCACTGGTGAAAAGCACCAGTGGAATCACGGCAAAAGGCAGTTGCAGGCTCAAAATAACCTGGCTGAAGATGAGCAGCTTGCCCACGGCCTCCCACTGTTTGACCGTGTCGTTGACATAGGTGGCCGTGATGATGATCGCCGGCACGATGGCGATGAGCCGGGTGATGAGCCGTCGCAGCCACGGGCGCAGGCGGAGGTTGAGGAAGCCCTCCATCACAATCTGCCCGGCCAATGTGCCCGTGAGCGTCGAGTTTTGGCCGCTCGCCAGCAGCGCCACGGCGAAGAGCGTGCTGGCCATGGTCACCCCCAGCACCGGGGACAGCAGTTGATAGGCGTCCTGAATCTCGGCGACTTTATGCGTCGAACCGTGGAAGGCCGCGGCGGCGACGATGAGGATGGCGGCATTGATGAACAGCGCGAACATCAGCGCCACGGTCGAGTCGATGGTGGCGAACTTGATGGCCTCGCGCCGGCCCTCGGTCGTCCGCTCATACTTGCGCGTCTGCACGATGGACGAGTGCAGGTAGAGATTGTGCGGCATCACCGTCGCGCCGAGAATGCCGATGGCGATGTAGAGCATCGTCGGGTTGGCGATGATTTCAAACTTGGGCATGAATCCGCCCAGCACGGCCACCACGTTCGGCCGGGAGAAAAATATTTCCGCGAGGAAACACCCGCCAATGGTAAGGATCAGCGTGACCACCAGCGCCTCGATGTAGCGGAAGCCTTTGTTTTGAAGAAACATCACGGCCAGCACATCGAGCGCGGTGAGGCCGACCCCCCAGACCAGCGGGATGCCGAAGAGCAAATTCAACGCAATGGCCGAGCCAATTACTTCCGCGAGATCGCACGCGCAGATGGCCACTTCACACAGCAGCCAAAGCACGATGGACACGGGTTTCGAGTAATGGTCGCGGCAGGCCTGGGCGAGGTCGCGGCCGGTGACGATGCCGAGCTTGGCGCACAGTGATTGCAGGAGGATGGCCATCAGGTTCGAGATGAAGATGACGCTGAGCAGCGTGTAGCCGAACTGCGCGCCGCCCGCGAGGTCGGTGGCCCAGTTGCCGGGATCCATGTAGCCGACGGCCACCAGGTAGCCCGGGCCGGAAAAGGCGAGCAGCTTGCGCCAGAAGCCAAAGTGCTTCGGCACCGGGATGGTGTTGTTCACTTCCGACAAACTGGGCGCGGCGCTGGGCACCCGCCAGCCAGCTTCCGGCGCCATGGGTTCAGCTTTCTCGACGTTCATAACGGCACATTTTCAAGCTCAATTGGAATGGAAAGTTTTCAAAACCGCCACGACAGGCCCGTGAAGAGCGCAAGGTCGTCCGCCGCGCGTGTGACGCCGAAGTTTACGCCGGCATCGATCTTGAGGTTCGCGGTCAATGAGTAGGTGAGGCCCACATCCGCCGTGGCCACCCACGCCGCCCCACGCTCGGCGCTGAACGAGCTGTAGAATTCCACGTAGCCCGCGAGCTTGCCGACGATGCGGTGGCCGAACGTGACCGATTGCACAAACTCGAGGTGGTACCTCGGTCCCGTCGCGTCGCGCACAAGGTCGAATTGCGCCATCCCGCCCGCATCCCAGCCGTATGGCAGTTCCACCGCCATTGGCAAAATCAAGCCGCCTTCGACCGAGCCGTTGCCGAGTTGGCCCCGCGCGGTCGGCCATTTCACGTACGGCATCAGCCCCAACGCGGTCGGCCCGCCGTCATTGCCCCAGAGATTGACCTTGAGGCGCGTCGTGAAATCACCAAAGTCCGCGGCGCGGGTCACCCTGCCCGCCGAGTTGCTGCTGGTGCGGACGCGGTTGTAGTGTTGCACGATGAACTGGAGGTCGGTGGAGTTGCCCAAGCCCACTTTGAGATTCAGGGGCGCGACGCCCCAGGCCTGCACGCGCGTGTCGTCGCGCGCCGCGTTGTGGCGGTCGTAGGAGTAATTCAAAAAATCCAGCTCCAGCTGAAAATGCCCGGCGTCCACGGTGAAGGGGCTTTCAGTTTTGTCCGGCCGGTCGGGGTTCATCTCCCGGAGCAAAGCGGTGGGCGTGGGGCGAAAGAGAGTATAGCTCCCCTTGTCGGGCGGCACGACGGCGGTCGGCGCCGCCCCGCCCCCCAGGCTGCCGAGCGCAGCCACCAGCAGGGCCAATACAATTCTCATGCGCCCGCGAACATAGCCAGGTAAATGATTGAGTCAAGAAAAAATATTAGTCATGTCTAAGTTTGTGATGGCCGTCGAACGAAGCGGTCGGGTGGGGGCGGGTTGTGAGCCGTCGGAGCGCCGGTCTCCAACCTGACAGGTTCAAACAAGGTGGCACCCACGCGCTGGATCGGAGATCGGCGCTCCGAACAGTGCCGCTCCCCGCTGCAGTGGCCGCAACGCTGCCCCCGCACGCGTAGCGCGGCCGTCCACGGCTGCGAGTTCGCGGGGCGGCCACGCCCCGTGAATCAACCTTGGTTCCGAAGAGCACCCGTCGGGGTCGCGCCCGGTTCTGTTGGACGGATCAGCCGGCCCGGAGTAGCTTCGCCGGCATGCGACCGGTGGACATTCAGCAGATTGGCAGCGAATTGGCCATCAAATGGGATGATGGC
>JAYUBJ010000320.1:0-5748 GCA_043740915.1 Verrucomicrobiota bacterium | reverse complement strand
TGCCGGCCTTCTTGATCGCGGCGGCCTGGTTTTTCTCCTCGATGTTCATGTGGAACGTGTCGAGGTGGAGATTCACGGACTTCGAGCCAACCGCCTTGATGAGTTTGAGACCTTGATCGACGGTGTTCAGAAAATCGGTCTCGAAACGATTCAGTGGTTCGATGCAGATTTGCACGCCCTTCGCCTCCGCGTATTTCGCGAGTTCCTTCAAATTCTTCACCACGAGCGCCCACTCGATCTTTTGCTGCGCGGGTTCGACGGCGTCCGCCTTGCCGACCACCGAGTACACCGGCCCGATCAGCGACGGGCAGCCCAGCACAACCGCCTGGTCGATCAGCGCCTTGCAATAAACCATCGCCGTCTGCTGTTCCTCGGGCGTGCCGCGGAAATCGCGTCCCGGTCCCATGCAGGCGCAGATGCTGCCGATGGCCAGACCGTTCTTGTCCGCCGCGGCCTTCACCTTGGCGGGGTCGATATGCTCCGGCGCTTCGACGGGAATTTCCACCGTGTCAAAGCCCCACTGCTTGAACTTGGGAAACAGCTTCACGCTGTCGGTGGTGAAGGGTGAGGTGAACAAAAAGGTATTGATGCCGAGTCTCATAATAATTGGTGTCGATGTTGCCGACAGGCTAGAGCAATGCGGAAAACTGTCAAAAACTTTTGAGAGCCGGTCTGAAAATCTTTAAATCCCATGCTGGGTGGCACAGGCCACTGGCCTGTATCGGCGGGCTACCAGCCCACCGAACATTTCGGCGGCAGGTTGCCGCCGAAAACGGGCTGGTAGCCCGTCCCACCCAATCTCCAGACCGGCTCTGACGTTCGTTGGCGGTAGTTGGTTTGACTGGGTTTGACTGGGTTTGACCAGAGTCGGCCCGGCCCGGCGGAAAGCTGTTCCCGCTTTCACAAAATCAGGGGCACGCCGGATTTTTTCGCGGCGGGCACCAGCAGGGGATCGCGTGTGGCGAGCGGCACCCGGCCCTTGACCTGGAAAGCGCGGATTCGCTCAATGGCGTCCGCCACACTTTCCCGGCCTTCGGCGGGAGAAACCTTCAAGCAGGGCCGGCCATGCTTGGTAATGTAGTGCCTGGCGGAAGCAGTGAATGAGCGCTCCATCATTGGGTTTGATGCGGATATGCGGGTGCGAATGTTGGCGGTTTGTTTGAATGATTGTGGGGGTTTTGGTGTCTAAAACTGCAACATTCGCCGCCGTTGCCCCCTATGCGCCAGCCCTTCGAAACCCAGCCCGATTTGCAAATCACTCCCGTTGAAAAGCTTCGTCTGCCGCTCAAGAGCCGCGATGAACTGCCGCCGATTCTCGCGGGTCTGCAATGGGTGTGGATGCACCCCACGCTCAAGGCCGAGATCTTGGCGTTGCTCGAAGCTAAAATTCTCGCGGGCAAGCAGGCCACCGGACGCACGGGGATGGATCTGTGGCAAATTCTGGTGCTGGGCGTGGTCCGTCTGGGGTTGGACGCCGACTGGGACCGGCTGGAACACGTTGCCAACTACGATTCCCTCGTGCGGCAGATGCTCGGCGTGCCCGCCACGCCGTGGGGCGCGGACGCCAAAGTCTTCGGCCAGCAAACCCTGCGGGACAACGTGGCCTTGCTCGATGACGAACTGCTGCAACAAATCAATGCGCGCATCGCCGCCGCTGGACGCGAGGTGTTCGCAAAAAAAGTCGGCGCGCCCGTCGCGGCGCTGGAGATCAAAGTAGACGTATCTGGCCGTGGGCCGAGCCCTCTCGGCCAAGGTGCGGCCGAGCCTGCTCGAACTCTGCGACCTGGCGGTGGACGCCGCACGCTGGGAGCAGCTCGAATACTTCCACGCGCGGCTCGACCAGCATCTGGATCTGGTCCAACGCCGGTTGTTGAACGGAGAAGCCATTCCGGCGCACGAGAAGGTATTTTCCCTCTTCGAGCCCCACACCGAGTGGATTCAAAAAGGCAAGCAACGTCCGCACGTCGAGCCGGGCCACAAATTTCTGATCGCGACCGATCAGCAGCAATTGATCCAGGCCTACGTCACGTTGCTGCAGGCCGCCGAAGTGGTTCAAAGCATCCCGGTCACGGACCGGTTGCTGGGGCGCTACGGCGCGGGCAGCGTGGTGAGTCTGAGTTTTGACAAAGGCTTCACCCGCGCGGCGGACCGGGAGTTGTTGAGTCTGTAGGTGCCCGAAGTGGTGATGCCCAAACGTGGGAAGAAGAACGCGGCGGAAACGGAGCGCGAAAGCGGAAAGAAATTTGTGGCGCGGCGAAAACAACACAACGCGGTGGAGAGCCAGATCAACAGTCTGGAACACCACGGTTTGAATCGCTGCCGGGACGTGGGGTGGAAAGGCTGTTTGCGCTACGCGGGACTGGGCGTGATGAGCTACAACCTGCACGTCATCGGCCGGGAACTGCTCGCGCGTCAACGCGCGCGTGGCGACGCCCTCGCGCTGGCGGCCTGACGCCGCCAAAATAAAACCCGCCGCCAAGTCCGCCAGGAGCAGTGTCTTTGTCGCCAGCGCTTTTTGGCAATCTCAGCGTGATCAAACGAAACTTTCGCGCGGCTCGCCCTTCCCAACGGTGCCTCGTCCCTCGACGCTTAAAAAACACGCGTTTCCGGCCAGACACTACCTATTGCGGAATCCGGTGCGGCGCTGATTGGTGGCGCACTGGGAACATTGGCCCCTGCGTGGCGTGCTGGGCCAGACATGGGAACAGTTGGCCCTCAACATCGGCACGATGTAACCGCCCCCAGTCGCAGGCTGTCGCCGCAACCTTCAGGTTGCGAGGCCGCGCAAACAATTGAGACGCGCTCCTGCAAATCCGGGGAGCGCAACCTGAAGGCGTGCGGCTACAGCCTGCGGCCGGGGACGGACTGAGTTTGTTGTTTTCAAGCGGACGATTTTCCGGTTCATTGTGCGCCTTGTGTTTCAATGACAACGCCGTTTCAACCTGAAAAATTCATCGCCGCCAACGTGGCTGACATCCCGCGCTCCGGTATCCGCGAGTTTTTTGACATCGTCCAAAGCCAGAAGGACGTGATCTCGCTGGGCGTGGGCGAACCGGATTTCGTCACGCCGTGGCACATCCGCGAGGCCGCCATTTACGCGCTCGAACGGGGCAAAACGACTTATACGTCCAACCTCGGACTGCTCAAGTTGCGCGAGGCGATCAGCGCGAGCGTGGAGAAACACTTTCACGTCCGCTACGATCCCAAGACCCAGATTCTCATCGCCGTGGGTGTGAGCGAGGCGCTGGATCTCGCGTTGCGCGCGGTCATCAATCCCGGCGACGAAATCATCTACCACGAACCCTGCTACGTGAGCTATTCGCCGAGCGTGTCGCTGGCGCACGGCGTGCCCGTGGCCGTGTCGTGCTCGGCGGAAAACGGTTTCGCCGTCACCGCCGAGGCGCTGGAAAAGGCCGTGACGCCGCGCAGCAAAGGGCTGTTGCTGAATTTTCCGACGAACCCCACCGGCGGCACGATGACGCGCGCGGAGCTGTTGAAAATCGCCGCGGTCGTGTTGCGGCACAACCTGCTCGTGATCACCGACGAGATCTACAGCGAGCTGACCTTCGAGGGCGGTCACGTGAGCATCGCGTCGCTGCCGGGCATGGCGGAGCGGACGATTTTTCTGCACGGCTTCAGCAAGGCTTACGCGATGACCGGTTTCCGGATCGGCTACGCCTGCGGACCCGTGGAATTGATCGAGGCGATGATGCGGATTCATCAATACTCCATGCTTTGCGCGAGCATCATCAGCCAGGAGGCGGCGCTCGAAGCGATTCTGCACGGCGAACCGGACACCGCCGAAATGCGCGAACAATATCGCGCCCGCCGCAACTTCATTGTGCAGGCGTTCAATGATATTGGACTGACATGCCATCTGGCCCGCGGTTCGTTTTACGCCTTCCCGTGCATTAAATCCACGGGATTGAACTCGAAGGAATTCGCGTTCAAATTGCTCGAACAAGAAAAAGTCGCGTGCGTGCCGGGCAGCGCGTTTGGGCCGAGCGGTGAAGGTTACTTGCGCTGCTGTTTCGCCACGGCGCTGGATCAGATCCAAATCGCCACGGAACGGATGGGAAGGTTCGTTGGGAGGATCAAGAAATAGGATGCCTCAACTCGCGGTGATCCGTCCGGTAGAGCGGCATCCGAAGATCGCCACGCCGAGCCGCCGAATGGGAAACCATGCCGCCATTAGAGGGTGGTTTTGACTTCGCCGTCCGGGGTGACGGAAATTTCGCGGGCGTTGGGGGGGACGGGGGAGGTGGTGACTTTGCCGCCGGGCCAGCGGATCCACAACTGGGTGGGGGCTTGGGGGCGGGCGAGCACTTGGACGGCCGAGTCCTGCGACCAATAGCCGGAGCCCGCCGTGACGAGGCGGGCCGGCCCCAGGCGTTCGCCAAACTTGAGCCGCAGCACCGCGCCCACGCCGGTACGGTTGCCCGGCGTGCCCTTGAGCCGCACCCGCAGCCCCGGCTGGCCCGTGACGTTGTGGTAGAGCTTGGTCTCGGCCCCGTTTTGCGTGACCACAATATCCACCCGGCCATCCTGATCGTAATCGCCCAGCGCCGCCCCCCGCTGTTCGCCATATACTTTGATCCCCGAGTCCTGCCCGGGCATGGCCGTGAAATGCCCCGTCCCATCCCCCCGGAGCACCAGGCCCCGGCCCCCGTCGTTGCGCGGCGTCTCGATCTGCACCGCGAAAAAGTTCTGCGCCAGAAACAGGTCCTCGTGGCCGTCCCCGTCAAAATCCGCCACCCCAATCCCGAACCCCGGCGCGAATTGCGCCTCGACCGGCAGGGCAATGGCCTCAAATTTGGTGCCCCGGTTCAGGAACACCGTGTGCGCCAGGACCGTGGCCTGCACCTTGCGGCCCTGCTGCAGTTTGTCGCCATAAATATCCTCCAGCGTCGATGCGGCAAACCGCGTGAAGGTGTTGAACTTGGTTTTCAGGTAGGGCATCGCCGTGGTCGTGCATGAGCGGCCCCGCTCCGGCACCAGCTTGCCCATCAGGTGGTCGAAGTGCGCCTCCACAATGTCCAGCGTCCCGTTGTGGTCATAGTCATCGTAGTAAATCTCCAGCGGCTGATCCGGCCCATACGATCCTTCATACTTGCTGTTGCGCCCCCAGTTGGAGGCCGCGATGTCCAGCCGCCCATCCCCATCGAAATCGCCCAGCGTCACCCCGTTCCACCACCCGGTCAGCTTGTCCAGCCCCCACTCCTTCGTGGCTTCCTGGAACGTCCCCTGGTGGTTGAGGAAGATCCGCACCGGTCCCCATTCGCACGCCACCACCAAATCCGGCCACCCATCCCCGTCCAGATCCCCAAACACCGCGCCGCTCACCAACCCCAACGTCGCCAACAACGCGCTGTTCTTTTCGTCCAGCACCAGCTTGCCCCCGTCGTTATGATACAGCTTCGAGGCCGCCGCCTCCGGATATCGCCCGGGGATCGTCCGGCCGCCCACGAATAAATCCAGGGTGCCATCGCCATCCACATCGGCCAGTGCCAGGGGGCCCGTGCTCGCCACCTGGCCCGGCAAGCCCGCCCCCGGCTTCCAACTCAGCCCCGTCGCATCCACCTGCGCCGCGAGGGTGAGCACCGAAGCCGCCGTCTCCGAGCCGCTCTCGAAATTGGAGTTCCCCAGCAACAGCTCGCTCTGGCCCTGCGCATTGCGCCAGCCCAGCACCGTGCTCTGGTCGGCGCTGGCCGCGAACAGCGGATCGTCCACCAGCTCAAAGCCCCCCCG
>JAYUBJ010000319.1:0-1680 GCA_043740915.1 Verrucomicrobiota bacterium | reverse complement strand
GAAATGGGTTCCGCTTGTCGTAACGTGCGGTGGCCTCCCCTTCATCCGCGATCCGGGCCTGCTCACCCCCGCTGGGCGAGAGGCCCGGGGTGAGGGGGCCGCTGGCCGAAGCCGACACCAATGTTGAACCGAGCGCGCTCAACGCGCCATCCATCCACTTCCCGAACGCCGCCTCATATTCCACATCGCAATCAGTGCGCGGATGGATCCGCACCGCGCCGAGCTTTTCCAATTGCGCGTCCACCTCCCGGCCGAACCCGCAAAACTTCGCATAGTTCGAATCGCCGAGTGCGCAGACGGAGAACTTTGTCTGCGCCAACCCCGGCGCACCGGAAAGTTTTAGAAAATCCCAGAATGACTTCGCATTGTCCGGCGGTTCGCCGTCGCCGTAGGTGCTGGTGACGAGCAACACGCTTTTCTCGGACGCGAGTTGCGCCGTCGGATACTTGGCCAGATCATGAATGGTCGGCGCGAAACCACGCTGGCCGGCCTCGCGCGCGATCCGTTTGGCGAGGTTCTCGCAGTTGCCGGTCTGCGAGCCAAACAGGATCGAAAGTGGTTCAAGTCTTTTTGCCGGCGCGGTTGCGGCGGCGGGGGTCGCGGACACACGCGAAAAGATTCCGGCGAAAAAGCCGTTCAGGTAGGCCCGCTGCTCCACCGTGAACGGAGCACTGTCGGGCAGTTGAGGGATCAAGTCATTCACTGAACAGCTCCTGCAATTGTTTTAACTCATGCCGACGGGTGAACTCGGCGAAGGATTCCCCCGGACACCGCTGCGCCTGATAAACTTTCAACACTTTTTCGAGCAGCGCCGGGATTTCGTTGAAGGAAATCCCCGTGAACACCTGCCGCCCCACCGCCTGCGCGTGACCGTAGCCGCCGCCGAAAACAATGTGGTATCCCTCGACGGACGAGCCGCCCGCGTTCACTTTCACGCCCTGCAAACCGATGTCGCCCATGTAATGCTGCGCGCACGAGTTCGGGCATCCGGTCAGGTGGATGTTGATGGGCTGATCGAGACTGAGTCGTTTATTGAGATGCTCGCCGAGCGCGACCGCCTGGCCTTTCGTGTCCGTGCTCGACCATTTGCAACCTTGGTTGCCGGTGCAGGCGACAAGTCCGCCGAGGATGTTCGTCGCCTCGAAATGCAAACCCATACGCACCAACTGGCGCTTGACGGTCTCGACGAAGGCGTCGGGCACATCGGGAATCAACACGTTCTGCCACGGAGTCAATCGCAGTTGGCCGCTGCCGTAATTTTCCGCGAGGTCGGCCAGCCGGCGCATTTGCTTCGCCGCCATCACGCCGACGGGAACCACCACCCCCACGTAATTTTTCCCGGCCTGCTTCTGGCGATAGACGCCAATGTGTCCGTGACGCACGGAGGGCGGTCGTTGCTCGCAGCTTTCGCGGGCGAGCTTCACCAGCGGGAAGGCGAGTTTCTTCTGCGTCTCGGCCAGGAACTTGTCCACGCCCCATTTGTCCACGAGATATTTCAGGCGCGCCTTCTTCCGGTCGGTGCGGTCGCCGTGTTCGGTGAACACCCGGAGCATCGCCGCGGCCACGGCCACGGCTTCACTGGGCTTGATGAGGATGCCAGCGTCGCGCGCAAATTGCTTGTGACCGGTGATGCCGCACAGTTCGACGCGAAAATAAATACCGGGTGCAACCGTAGGACAG
>JAYUBJ010000318.1:0-1682 GCA_043740915.1 Verrucomicrobiota bacterium | reverse complement strand
GGACCGCCGTCCGCACCGTTTTTAAAAACAACTTCGGCGGTCACAGACCGCCGCTATAGATGGGAAGTCGCGTTTTGAGGAGGTCTGGAATTGTGGTTGCGCCGACCGCTTCAATTCAAATTATCCCGCTGCGGCCTCAAGGTGTCCGAGCCATCCCGGCGGAGTCAAGCGCTCCCCTCGTTCGGAGCGCGGTTTGTCCCAAACCGTAGCGTGTCGCCAACCAAGCCGCGTCGAAATCTACTCAAGCCGCCTCGGTTCTTCCATGCGCTGCGAGTTGGGACAACTCGCGCTCCGTACCATCACCGCGCGGCCTGATGAGCATGGTGCCGCGCCTGGCGTTTGAGGCTGATGGAACGGTCGATGCGTTCGGTGACGGCGACATTTTCTGGCAGATAGGGTTGCAAAAAACCGGGCGGGTCACGTCGTCCGCCCCGCTGGTAATCGCGCCGGAGAACTTCGGCGACAGCCTTCGGGTCGCGGCCCAATTTACCGGTCAGATAGGTGAAGAGCGACTCGGCCAGGTGCGCCAGCGCGATGCTGTGCTGGCGGCCGACTTGCGCGAACAGCCAGTCGCTGAAACCCAGGAAGGCGGTGAACGGGGAGACGCCACCCTGCCACAACAGCGGCGTGGTCTCGATGAAATTGCCGCTGTTGGCGACCAGATCCCAGTAGCGGGCGAAGCGGCGCAGCCGCTGCATGGTGGCGAAATCAATCAGGCCGTTCTGCAAAATCTCGTAAGGCGGATTCGCACTGTAAACCATCCGCCACTCCGCGTCGTGGCGCACAATCGGCGTGCCGCGCAGCCGTTTGAGGATGCCGACCTGAATCTCCTGCGGGCGCAAGGCGACCAGGCGGTCAAAGCCCGTCCCAAAACTTTTCACCGTCTCGCCGGGCAGGCCGACAATCAAGTCGGCGTGGATGTGCACACCGGTCTGCTCGCGAAGAAAATGAAAATTGTCGGTGAGCTTCGCGTAATCCTGCCGTCGGCTGATGTTCTTCGAGGTCGCCTCATCGAAGGTCTGGATGCCCACCTCGAATTGCAGCGCGCCCGGCGGGAATTTGCGAATGAGTTCCCGCAGCGCTTCGGGCAGGCGGTCGGGGATCATTTCGAAATGCAGGAACAGGCCGGGGCGCAGGCGTTCGTGAAAAAAATGCAGCAGGGCGCGGCTGATGTTGAGGTTCAAGTTGAACGTGCGATCCACAAACTTGAATTGGTTCACGCCGCGCGCGAGCAGCGTGTCCAGCTCCTCGAGCAAGGCGGCCAGAGGAAATTGCCGCACGGGAATGTCGAGCGACGAGAGACAGAACTCGCAAGTGAACGGACAGCCGCGCGAGGCCTCCACGTAGATCACGCGATGCGCAATGTCGTCGTCGGTGTAGAGTCCGTAGGGCAGGGTGAGCCGGGCGAGGTCGGGCAAATCCGCCGGGATGATTTTCGGAAAGGCACTGGATCGGGAATCTGCGGGAATCGATTCGTTGCTCGGGGCCAGCAGCACGCGACAAACCTCCGCGAACTTCAAGTCGGCTTCGCCTGTGATGACGTAATCGGCGAGCCGCACGATTTCCTGTTGCTTCGTCTCGTAGCTCACCTCCGGCCCGCCGAGAATCACGATGAGCTCGGGTCGCAGGCGTTTCAGCGCGGCCACGAGTTCGGTCGTCTCGGTGACGTTCCAGATATAGAC
>JAYUBJ010000317.1:0-1683 GCA_043740915.1 Verrucomicrobiota bacterium | reverse complement strand
TGCAGTCCGAAGGTGAACCCGTCCGCGGTGTTCGTGAACGCCGCCTTGTACAAAAGCGTCTCGCCGCGATCATTGACGGCGGTGACGGTCCGGTCCTGTTTCAGAGTGAAGCGGGCGTGGCTGCCCTGCGTGTCGGGGCGGGAAAAGATTGTGAAAACGGCTTCCGGTTTGCGGCTCTCGCCATTCACCAGCAGGAGACGCTTGGTACTCGCCAGCGCCACCATCACGTCACCCAGGTCCATGCTGTTGTTATTGGGAGGCGGCAACCAAAAAACGCCTGGCGGTGCGCCGTAGCTGGTCACGCGAACATCATTGCTGAACTGCCGCTTATACCGCTCGTCCCAAATACCGGGAATCGCTTTCAACGCCTGCAGCGCCCAGCCGGTGGTCACCATGTTCTGTGGCCCCATCCGCGAGCCAATGGGACGCGGTTGCAGTGCGGGTCCCTTGCGGTCGGAACGATAATCCACCAGCTTGCCGTCAACTGCGAAGTACGAATCCAATTCAAAAATGTTGATGCCTGGCGAGACGTCCGCGTCGTTCGAGTAGTAGCGGTAAAGCACCGGCTCGGTGTAAGCGTCGTAAATGATTTTGAAAGCCAGCGGCTGCGGCAAGCCGTCGTACCGGGCGAGGCTGTAGTAAAAGCGATATTGCTGGTCGTCAGCGGAGCCGGGGAACGATTCGCGCTGCCCGGGTCGGAAATGGTGGAGCGCTTTCGCATATTGACTCCTCGCTGTGGAAACGGTCTGCCAGGTTTGGGCCGGGACGCGTTTGAGTTCGTCGGCATCGCCGTTCGTCAGCGCGGTGGCGGCGCAGCACATCGGGAGGTGGCCGTAATGATTCATCCGGCACTGGTGCAGATTCCGGGCGGCTTCGGCGATTTCCGCGGCCAGCTTTTTATCGGCGGCCACGGTGGAATCATGCAACAACAGCCAGGCCATTTGCAGCATCACGGCCACATCCTCGGCGAGCCGGTTGGAGGAGCCGTGCGAGTAGCCCGCGAGCTGAAATTGGGGATTCGTTTTGGCGGCGAAAAGATCGGTGCATGCAAAAGGCCCGAGCCGCTGCTGGTCGCGGCGGCGCTCCAGGCTGATCGACCCGCCGTCGTCCCACCAAAAAGGGATGAATCCTTTCTCGCCGTCCTGGAACTGCTGTTCCTTGCCGAACGCGGCCGCGCCGGGTCGCGCGTCGTTGCGTTTGGCACTGAAGAGCGTGTCGCTGTGATTGAGCATCTTTAAATAGAAGGGCAGTTGCTGTTGGGTGAGCAACTCCTTGTAAAACGGATCGCCGGTGGCGCGGTAGGCGTTGACCATCGCCACCGCGAACCAGGCGCCGTCGTGCATGGTGTCGAGCGTTTCGCCCTGCACAAACTGGTCTAACTGCCCCCCGCGCGCTGGGTCTAAATACTGGTAGATCATTCCGCGCTGGGCTGAATCGGGGTTTTGCTTCAAGTGATGATGAAAAACATACTGCGCGAGGAGTTTCATGAACTCACGCGTCTCCGGGATCGTCATGGCCGGCTGCTGGCCCGCCCTTGACCAGGCGGCAACCGGGGTATCCGCCGCGCTCGCGTGTGTAGCGGCGGTGGCAAGGACAATGAGACAAACCCACCGTGACAGTGAAAATCGAATCATGAAAGTCGTCCGGGAAAACACGGTTGAACAACAAAGGAACAAAGTGGGA